>JABXIV010000188.1 GCA_013372925.1 Alphaproteobacteria bacterium | reverse complement strand
GTATGGATGAGGCTGCACAGCTTTCGGTTCGCATGCTTGGTTCCGACAGCCCGCCCGACGATGACCTTGTAAACCTGATGTATATTCTGGAGGCCTTCAAGCGCCAGGATTGGGAAGGTGCGCGGTCTAGGTTGTCTGAAAGAAAGAATTCCGGCTTTGGTTTCCTTGTGTCACCGCTTTTGGAGGCGTGGAGCTATGCGGCTGAAGATAAGTTTCCTGAGGCAAAGTTCGCCCTGAAACCGCTGATGAATGACCCGCGTCTCGGTATTATTGCCGAAGAGCATCTGGCTTATATTCTGGACTATCTTGGCCGTTATGAAGAGGCCGCACAGGCCTATGTTGGACTTACGGAAGGGGATCGCCCGATCTCATTTCAGCCCATGGTCGCCTATGCCGATATGCTGATGCGGTCAGGCAAGAGGGACGAAGCGCAGACTTTCCTTGGCGAAAAGACTGCACGCTTCAAGGATAACAACTTCTTGCTTAGGGAAGGCATGCGCGTGGCGGGCGGCATTGGCCCCAGTCAGGCGGTAGCCACACCGCGGGGGGCTGCAGGCTTCATATTCTATCGGCTAGCGACTGAGTTTGCCCAGACGCATTCACAGCAAGCGGCTGTGGTTTATCTTCGGCTTGCTTCCTACATGACGCCTGAAGTGTCTGAGCTATATTTCCTTTTGGGGAATTTGCTCGAGCAACTTGATACGCCTGATGCAGCGGTTTCGGCTTATGCAGCTGTACCAGCCACAAGCCCCTACAAGAAAATAGCAAATCTTCGAAAGGTTGGCGCGCTGCGCCGCGCGGGCCGGGATGCGGAAGCAGAAGCAATGCTGCGTGCGGAATTGCGGGATGAACCCAATTCACGGGCACATCTATCCGCGCTTGGTGATCTGTTGCGAGATGAAGAAAAGTTTGAAGAAGCCGTGCATTATTACGGGCGCGCGATTGCCCAGATCAAGGCTACTGTGCAAACCGACTGGTTCGTCTTTTTCGCTCGCGGTGTGTGCTATGAACAGCTTGGCCGCTGGGCGGAAGCGGAAGTGGACCTTAAAACCGCGCTGAAGCTTAATCCTGGCGAAGCAAGTGTGCTGAATTATCTTGGCTATAGCTGGATCGATCGGGGCGAAAATATCGAAGAAGCAAAGGCGATGATCGAGCAGGCTGTGGAGGAACAGCCGGATGATGGCTTCATTCTCGACAGTTTCGGTTGGGTTCATTTCCTGACAGGTGATTTTGAAACAGCAGTAAAGCACCTGGAAGACGCCGTTAAGCTGGAGCCAACAGACCCCACGATCAACGATCACCTAGGGGATGCCTATTGGCGCGTTGGTCGGCGGATTGAAGCCCGGTTTCAGTGGCGGCATGCGCTTGATAACAGCGAAGACGAAGAAGAGAAGCAGGCCTTGATGGAAAAGATTGAGCTTGGCCTGCCTGAAGCGTCATGACCATGCCGCTATGGGCAGCACAAGCGCCGGTTTCAGTGGTGGCGCCTGCAAAGGTAAACCTGTTCCTGCACATAACGGGTCGGCGGGATAACGGCTATCACGAACTGGAAAGCCTTTTCGCATTCACCCATCAGGGTGATGTCGTACGTGTTGCTGCGGCGGCGGATTATACCTTTGAGATTACGGGGCCGTTTGCAGACGTTTTAGCCGGGATGGGCGGGGCGGGTGACAATCTCGTCACCAAAGCAGCCCTTGCATTGGCAAAGAAAGCCGGGCTTGAACCTGCAGTCGCCATCACGCTTGAAAAGAATTTGCCTGTGGCAGCGGGTATTGGTGGTGGCTCTGCCGACGCCGCAGCAACGCTTATGGCTCTCAACCGTTTCTGGAAGCTGGGTTTGGCGACGGATGAGCTGGCTGGATTGGCCCTTTCCTTGGGCGCGGATGTGCCAGCATGTCTCTATCACCAGCCCTTGTTGGTACGCGGGATAGGGGAAGAGCTTGAACCTGTATCCTTGGGCTGGCACGCAGGTATTCTGCTGGTGAACCCTAAGGTGCCGCTTTCCACGCCTGCTGTTTTCAAGGCCTTTCATGGTTCAGAGGCGGATTTTGATGAACCCCTGGATGCGGCATTGGCAGTAGCTCAGGATTTACAGCGGTTAAAATCGGAAACCCACAACAGCCTTGAAATGTCAGCGAAAAACATATGTCCGGCAGTAGAAGAATGCCTGAAGGCACTGGGCGAATTACCCGGCGTGAAGCTCGTGAGGATGTCAGGAAGTGGGGCGACCTGTTTTGCCCTGTTTGAGGGTGAAGCGGCGGCAGAAGGTGCAGGGAAACTAATTGCACAGAAGCACCCCGATTGGTGGGTAATGGCCGATCGATTGGCATGATCCGAGGGCTAGCCTAGGATCAAACCGATGGCCTCTCAGCCCAGATTCCCAAAAAGCCCAAAAAGTGCAAAAAAAAGTCTTTACAGGTAGGGATGCTTCTACTAAAACCGCGCCACGAACCAGTTGGGGCGTCGCCAAGCGGTAAGGCACCGGTTTTTGGTATCGGCATGCGCAGGTTCGAATCCTGCCGCCCCAGCCAGTTCGCTTCTTTTCAGAAATTTCCCTAAAATTTGATCATGGCAGCAATGCTAAAGCGTTGTGTTTAAATGCGTTTTCTGCGACTGTGCTGCGCATGAACAGTGACTCAATATTGCATATCCGTTGTGGTGGCGACATCCGGGAAGGCTTGCAAGCCGCTGGGGTTGAGGGCGCTTTCCTCGAGTTTTCAGATCCCTTTTGCCAGGGGGCGGTGAAAGATCTGCCGCAAGAAGCTTTTCTTGAGAGTCGTTCGGCCTTTGTAACGTCAGCCTACGGCCTGAATCCCGCAGAAGCGATGAAGAAGCAAAGGCTTTCTTACGCGCGCCTTGCGAACGCTGCAGCTTATGAGCGGATTGTGCTGTGGTTTGAGCACGATAGCTATGACCAGCTTATTCTGATGTATCTGCTGAAGCATTTCGGCGCTCTTGAAGAGCGCCCGGAAATCGAATTGGTTTGCATTGATGATTCCCCTGTGGAACCGCGTTTTATTGGGCTTGGGCAGTTATCGCCCACCGACCTGAAAGCGCTTTACGGGCAGCGCAAAGTGGTTGACGAGGCCATGTTTAAGCTGGGGCAAGCCGTGTGGGCTGCGCTGGTGGAAGAAACGCCGCACAACCTGGTGCGCATTGTCCAAAATGGCACACCCGTCGTGCCAATGTGTGCGGGTGCCATCAAAAGGCATCTGCAGGAACTGCCAGCCCGATCAAGCGGCCTGAGCCTTACGGAAGAACTTTCGCTGAAAATGCTTATGGAAAAGGGCCCTATGACCGCTGGCGACATGTTCCGCGAATTAACGTTCAAGCGTGACCCGCTGCCGTTTCTGGGAGATGCCATGTATTGGTATGACCTGAAGCGACTGGTGATTGGAGGAGCTATAGACGCGGAAGGCGAGATCGGCCCCGATACGGCCGTACAGATCACTGACCTCGGCCGGGCATGCGCAGAAGGGCGGGAAGACTGGATGGCCCACGTGAAAGCCGAGCGCTATGTGGGTGGTATCCGCGTGGCGCCAGATGGAAAAATCTGGCGCCGACAGGGGTAGGCTTAGGTCACCGCGCCTTTTTCGCTGAAGCGCGTTTCTTTCCATACGCCGGTTTCAAAGATATCCGCCATAATCTCAACCGCGCGGTAAACGTCCTCAAAGCCCAGATAAAGTGGCGTAAAGCCAAAGCGCATGAAGTTTGGCGCACGGAAATCACCGATCACACCCTGTTCGATCAGCGCCTGCACCACGGCGTAGCCATTTTCGCAAGTAAGCGAGACATGGCTGCCGCGCTTCGCGGGGTTTTCGCTGGTAGCAAGGCCAACGCCATATTCCATCAGTTTTTCGCGAGTGAGGGCGATAAACAGGTCTGTCATCGCCTGGGATTTCTTGCGCACAAGCCCCATATCCACACCCTTGAAGGCATCAAGCGCGCTATCGAGGGCGCTGGCTGCCAGAACGCTTGTGGTGCCCACCAGCATGCGGCGTATGTCCGGCGCGGGTTCATAGTCGTCGATGAAATCAAAGGGGCGCTTGTGGCCGAACCAGCCCGTAAGCGGCTGTTCTGCGTTTGCGTGGTGGCGTTT
>JABXIV010000036.1 GCA_013372925.1 Alphaproteobacteria bacterium | reverse complement strand
GGTAAAATCACTGTAAACGGTCGCGATCAGGAAACTTATTTCGCACGTCCAACGTTGCGCCTGATCGTTAACCAGCCTTTCCAGGTTGCTGGCCGCGAAAACCAATATGATGTTGTTGCTACTGTTAAAGGCGGCGGTCTTTCCGGCCAAGCTGGCGCGGTAAAGCACGGCATCTCCAAGGCGCTTCAACTCGCTGAGCCTGAGCTCCGCGCTGCCCTTAAGGCTGCCGGCTTCCTCACTCGCGATAGCCGTGTTGTTGAACGTAAGAAATACGGTAAAGCAAAAGCTCGTCGTTCTTTCCAGTTCTCCAAGCGTTAAGCTTTACACAGTTTTTGTTCCGAGTATTTGTATCGAGTACCACGCAATACTGTTCAGAGTTCAAAAGGCTGCCCCAAGGGGCGGCCTTTTTTGTTTCTTATGCGAAAGAGCAGCAAGCGATTGACTGAACTTTCGAAGTGTGAACAATGGCCAGAAGTTTAGAGCTATTTAGGAAGAAACTATGGATATCGGAGTCCCTATTCGACCACTGGGTGAGGTGGATGCCAAGCCGCTTATCGATAAGGTGAAATCGCTGGACGCCGAAGTATGGAACAGTTGCGACCTTCGGCAAAAGGCCTATGACGTTCATAGCGATACGAAATCCATTGTGCTTTTGTTTGCGAGAGGATGGCCTAATGTTCGCGTAGAGCAATATCCAGGCTGGCCACACCTGGCACGAGAGGCCGTTCCGTTAATGGCTGACATCATCAAGAAACATTATACCGATGGGGGATCCATCATTCGAGCCATGGTTGCCAACTTGGTGAAAGGTGGCACGATCAGCGAACATTATGATGCCGCACCATCGTTTAAATATGGTCACCGAATTCATGTGCCACTGCAAACCAATGACAAGGTTCGCTTTTTAATCGAAGGCAAGCGGCATATCATGAAAGTTGGCGAAGCCTATGAGATCAACAACCTCAAAGATCACGCGGTCTATAACGAAGGCGATGAGGACAGATACCATCTTGTCTTCGACTATGTGCCACCTGAGGTGGCCTAATATCAATGCTCGTGTGAACAGTGCGGATCGCCGCAACCGTGACTATGGCTTTGTTTCAGGTATTTTTGCATCTTCTTTAAGAGGCGGTCTTTTTTCACCTTGGATAGGTGATCAAGATATGTCTTTCCTTGCAAATAGTCCATTTCGTGCTGGATCACGATCGCAAGCCATCCTTCTGCTTTAAGTGTGTGGGCTTCACCCTTTACATCCTGATAGCAAAGCTTGATAGCGTTAGGTCGGGTGATTTCAGCAGATATACCAGGGAAACTCAATGAAGCTTCCTCATTCGAAGACATCTCGTCTGCTGTCTCGGCAATTTCAGGATTAACCGCAATCAGAGGATTTCTGGTACCATCGGCCTGAATATCAACAACAATAATGCTTTCCAGCCGTCCAACCATGTTTGCTGCTATTCCAAGGCCACGATTTTCATACATGGTTTCCAGCATGTCTGCTGCCAGTTCTTCTAATGCAGAATCGAACACTTCTACGTTTTGAGCTTTCTGGCGAAAGATAGGTGAGGGTGCGGTTATAATTTCTAACATGCTCATTTTTCTGGCCTGTTGCGTTGCTGTATTTCGATAAACATCGACATACGCCTTATATTTTGAAATTTAAACTGATAATTGCTGGTGCAGTAAAATTGGGACTGGCAGTATTATTGCCTGTTCATGCTATTCGTTCACCATGTGATGAGTAAGATAGGGGTCGAGTATTTATGTCGTCGTTTCCGAGAGAGCTGTCGAAGACCATCGACCATGGTCGTGCGGGCTTTTTAATTCATTCCATAGCGCCCGAGAGCAGGGCACTTCTGCATCCTGAAGCGATTTGGTTGCTAGACTGCGCCTACAGGAATGTTGATAGGGAAGGCGTCCCCTTGCGTTGCGATATTAATCCGAGCGACATGAAACACTTATTGCCTAAAATAATGATCATGCAGCCTGAATTGAGCCCAAAAGGCGAGCTCCGCGATGTTACAGTGCGCCTTATGGGATCTGATGTTTCCGCTTTTTACGGTGACATCAGTGGATCTAGTCTGCGGATGCTGGCCAATGAAATAGCAACTGAGCGTGGCTTTATGTGTATAGAACGCGCTCTGGCTGATCGGACGCCGGTGGTAGGTGTATCAAAGCGGACCGATTTTGAGACACCGTATTACCAAGTGACAATGCTTTTTATACCAGTTCTGGAAAGTAACAGCTCACAGCCACAGATACTGGCCTATTTTCACGCCAACTAACTCGATCATTAATGTGATCACATTTTTCTTGCAAAGCCATATAGGATAGATCAGGTTTCCTTCACATCAGCAATGGGAGGAGATTGTTATGACCACGCCAAAAATAATTTCATTTGATGACACCACCCCAGAACGAGAAGAAAGCCTGCCATCTAACGAAAAGCTCATTAGCGGCTCACCTTTACAGGTCACCGAAAATTACTATGAAGACGTGAAGGGCAAATTCTTCACAGGTTTCTGGTCGTCAGCACCAGGTAAATGGCACATAAATTACGAAGGCGAGGAAGAGTTTTGCGAGATTCTTGAGGGCGTTGTGGAACTAACAAGCAATGACGGGAAGACATCCCGCTTTGAAAAAGGTGATCGATTTGTAGTTCCGGCCGGTTTCAAGGGGACATGGGAAACAATCGAATCCTGTAAGAAACTTTATGTTATTTCATTGGTAGCATAGGGATAGTTCGCTTTAACGTTTTTTGCCCACATCACGACGGGTGTGGGCAACAGAATAAATATATGAAATAGTGCCTATTATAAGTTCCACTCAATATCTGGGAGATCGGCACACATGACCTTGGCTCGCATTTTTTCGGCCTGTACGCTTGCCACTGCTATTTTCGCATCAAATGTAGCTGCACAAGACAGCGTCGCACCCAAGGATGCTAAAGCGTACATCATTAGCCCATCCGATGGAGAAATTGTTACCAGTCCCGTGACGGTGGTATTTGGCTTGAAAGGCATGGGGGTTGCACCCGCAGGTACAGCCAAGAAGATGACAGGGCATCATCACCTGATTATTGATTCTGATTTACCTCCTTTGGATGAAAACATCCCTGCAGATGAAAATCATATCCATTTCGGCGGAGGGCAAACAGAGGTTTCAATCGACCTCGCACCCGGCGAACATACATTGCAGTTGTTACTTGGTGACATGAATCACATTCCACACAATCCACCGATTTTCTCACAGAAAATTACAATAACTGTAAAAAAATAATACCTTGCAAGAGTACGACAATGCCTCATTTTGTGATTGAGTACAGTAAAGACCTAGAGCCCGATGTTGCCCCAGAAACCCTTATGACAGCGGCACACGAGGTTGGTATAGCAAGCCAACTATTTGAGGGGCCCGACATAAAGGTTAGATTAATCCCTGTTGGTTATAGTCTCGTTGCTGGAAAGCGAGCATCATCGCTTCATATTACTATCTATCTCTTGTCAGGTCGTAATCAGGCAACGAAGAAGGCCCTCACACAGGCATTTGTGGAAGCATTTGAGCCCCTTGTTCCCACATGTGAGTCTGTAAGTGCCAATGCCATTGATATGGACCGACAGACATATTCAAAAATAATTCGCTAGAAGAAGCGTGAGGGAGGCATACATGAGAAGCGCAATAACAATAGCCATTGCTGCATCATTAGCAGTTGCAACCAGTAGCTTGGCAGATCATCACGAAGGCCCGCAGGGTGAAGTGCAACGACTTCACGATATGGTGGCTGCAGTGTCAGCAGACCGTATAGAAACTGACATAACCAAACTTGTTGGTTTTGGCACTAGGCATACACTCTCAGACACCAAATCTGACATCCGTGGAATAGGCGCAGCACGCCGCTGGATTGAGGCCGAGTTCAAATCAATCGCAAAGGGCTGCAAGGCAGAGCTGGAAGTCTACACTATTTCAGATGTCGTTACAGGGCGCCGTATTCCGGAACCTACAGAAGTCGTAAACGTAATTGCAGTTCAAAAAGGCATTCTGGATCCGGATCGGGTGGTGATCATGTCAGGCGATATCGATAGCCGCGTTTCAGATCCTTTAAACAACACCAGTGACTCACCTGGTGCCAATGACAATGCATCGGGAATGGCGGGCACGATTGAAGCTGCTCGCGTGCTGTGTCAAACCAAGTTCCCCGGTACCATCGTGTACGCTGGATTGTCAGGCGAAGAGCAGGGCCTTTATGGTGGCGCAATTCTGGCTAACCATATCAAAGAAAAAGGTTGGCGCCTGATGGGCGTTCTCAACAACGACATGATTGGCAATATCGAGGGCGTAAATGGTGTTATTGATAACACCACGGCTCGTGTCTTTTCCGAAGGAACACGCGTCACAGAAACCAAGGATGAAGCCAATCAGCGACGTTTCTGGGGTGGCGAAGTTGACAGCCCGAGCCGCAATATTGCCCGCCTTGTGGACCGCTTGGCTGATGAATATATCCCAAATCTTGATGTCATGATGGTCTATCGCCTCGATCGTTTCCGCCGCGGCGGGCATCACCGTCCGTTCAATGAGGCTGGATGGCCGGGTGTTCGCATTATGGAGACCAACGAAAACTATAACCGCCAGCATCAGGACCTGCGTACGGAAAACGGCATTAAATACGGCGACACGCTCGATGGTATGAACTTCAATTATGCGGCAAAGTTGACGGCACTCAACGTTGTAACTCTAGCATCAATGGCTGGCGCACCACCATTTCCTGCCAACGTAACCCTTGAAGGCGCCGTTTCACCTTCAACAACCATCAAATGGCAAATGACCGATGATGAACGGCAACGGGCCAACCTCCGTGGCTTCAAGGTGTATTGGCGCCTTACCACCGAATCTCAGTGGCAATGGAGCCATTTTGTTGGACCAGATGTACGCGAACACACTCTGAAGAATGTGGTCATCGACAACTACTTCTTCGGGGTAGCATCTGTTGCAAACGATGGCCTTGAAAGCCCAGTTGTATTCCCCGGTTCTATGGGGGCTTTCGAACGATAAGTGGCGTTCTGTAGAAATTAGAGATCAAGGGCGACCTGTCAGGGGTCGCCTTTTTTAATGCCTCTCCTTCTGACAAATATGTGAGATTGCAGGGTTTGGTGAGCGTGCTATAGCTTTGCTACTTGAGCTCAAATAAACAAAGGTGCCCATTGTGCATAACGCGCTGCGTCTGTTCTTACTGTTTTTCCTGTCCTTTACCTTTGCCGGTAAGGCGAGTTCAGTAGAGCTTGCCAGCACTCAGGAAAGCCATAGCGGGATTAGTCTCCAAAGTGACGTGCTGAGCGGCGCGCACGGGGGCACGGCCTGGTTCGCCATGGAAATTTCACCAAGGGCAGGATGGCACGCCTATTGGAAAAATCCGGGCGATAGTGGCGCAGCGCCAATATTTGAATGGGTGATGGAAGAGGGGGGCTCGGTCGGAATGCCACTCTTCCCTTCGCCGAAACGCCTGCCCCTAGGCCCGTTGATGAACTACGGTTATGACGCCCCCGTCACGTTTTTATTTCCAGTGCAACTGCCCCAAGATAGAGGGTCCGTCGATGGCAGGGTGGATGCAGAATGGCTGATCTGCGAAGTGGAATGCGTTCCCCAATTTGCCACTCTCTCGTTTTCCCTGCCGCTGGGTGATAAAGTGATTGATGAGACGGCGCGGCAATCATTCATCACAGCGAGAAACGCCCTTCCTGAACCCAGCTACTGGGATAGCAAGGCCGTGACAAAAAATGATGCCACGGATCTTTTCGTTTTCATGAGTTCGGAAGAACAGGCCGAACTGAGCGCTGGCTATTTCTTTCCTGAATCTGAAGGTATGGTGGATTACGCGGCGGAACAATGGCTACAGATAGGGCCGAATTCTTTGCAGTTAACTTTGCCGCGGGTTGAAACCGACATTGCACCTGCCAGTGCCAATGGGATTATTCTTCTCACGTACCGAAACGGCGATACGGCTACTTACGCTTTGGAGCCAACGCTTGAGCTACAACTTGATACATCCTCCCAATCAAGCATGCAGCCTGTTGCAGTCGAGACATCTTTACCTCTTTGGCAAGCAATAACATTCGCTCTCTTGGGCGGCTTGATCTTGAACCTGATGCCTTGCGTCTTCCCCATCCTCTCTCTAAAAGCTTTCGCCTTTGTGTCCGCCAATTACAAAACGGCTGAGAATAGGAAGAAAGAGGGATGGGCCTACACCCTGGGGATATGGGCCAGCTTCATGGTTATTGTCGCTGTACTGATGTTGCTGAGGGCAGGAGGGAATTCGATTGGTTGGGGGTTCCAGCTTCAGGAACCGGTATTTGTTGCCATGATGGTAGTGTTGATGGTGCTCGTCGCCCTGTCACTTTCCGGCATGTTCTCTATACAGATTGGTGTTGAAGGTGCAGGGCAAGGCCTAGCTGCGCGAGAGGGTATTAGAGGTGCCTTCTTCAAAGGCGTTCTGGCGGCTCTAGTTGCAACTCCCTGTACGGCGCCCTTGATGGCCCCTGCCATAGGCTTTGCGCTGACGCAACCGCTACTGATCGTGTTTTTGGTATTCACCTCACTTGCGCTTGGTTTGGCGCTACCTTTCCTTGCTCTATCCTATATTCCCGCACTTGCTCGGGCCATGCCTAAGCCGGGGCTTTGGATGGAAAAAGTAAAGCAGGGTTTGGCATTTCCAATGTACCTGACTGCCGCTTGGCTTCTGTATATTTTTGATCGTCAGGTTGGTGCAGTTGGCACGTTGATGCTACTAGCTGCAATCGTTTTGATAGTTTTTGCAATTTGGCTAAGACAGCAAGGAACTGGTGGCATTTTACGTACCGCATCCTGGTTAATTGCTGCGCTCGCGGTGATCACCATTTTCATGCGTCCTTGGCAAGTGCCTGAACGAGTTGGAAGCGCAAACGATGTTCAAGAGATAGCATATAGTGCAGAGGCGCTGAAAAGCGCGAAAGAACAGAGCCGTCCAGTTTTCGTCTATTTCACCGCTGATTGGTGCATCACATGCAAGGTGAACGAACGCCTAGCCATTGAAACCGATCACACCCAGAAGGCGTTATCGGATGCAAAGGTTACAGTGCTTAAAGGCGATTGGACGAATAGAAACAGCGAAATTGGTGAGGTTTTGGCAAGCTTTGGTCGCGCGGGTGTTCCATTATATTTGTTCTATCCAGCAGGCGCTTCTGATCCAGTCATTTTACCGGAGATACTTGGCCCGAATGCCATAACTGAGATCATTGCTGAACATGCAAGGTAAAACGAGGAGCTTGTCATGCACCTTACTTCAAAGCTTACGATGATATTTGCAGTGCTTTGGATTTCTACTGCCTGCTATGCCTCAGGTCCCGAGGTCGGTAAAATTGCCCCTGATTTTGTTGGCTACGACACACAAGGCAACTCCATCCAGTTATCGGAGCTTTTTGGAAAGCCAATCGTGCTTGAATGGACAAACCATGAATGCCCCTATGTTAAAAAACATTACAATAGCGGCAATATGCAGCGCACACAGCGTCTCATAACTGAGCAGGGCGCTATCTGGATATCGGTTATCTCATCCGCCAAGGGTGAGCAGGGGTATGTTTCAGGACAAGAAGCTGAGCAGCTGACACAGTCGCGTGGTGCTTATGCAAGCATGGTATTGCTCGACCCTGAGGGTGTAATCGGCAAATTATATGGTGCCAAAACAACGCCACAAATGTTCCTAATCGATGAGACCGGTACCGTTCGCTATATGGGAGCAATAGACGACAAACCCTCCGCTCGCCCATCATCCCTCAAGGGTGCCACAAATTTCGTAACGAACGCTTGGCATGCTTTAAAATCCGGTCAACAAGTGAGCCCGTCAGCAACCAAACCCTATGGATGTTCGGTAAAATACGCCCACTAGGACGGTTCGAAGTCCGCTAATTGCAGGCTTTTTTCTTGCTTTTCAGTATTTTAGCGACATTAAAGGTGTATTAAGGCTATTGATCGACACTCATGGAACTGTAAGATAGTTCAGAGTGGTGGCCATGAATGGCCACAAACAGGTAGCAATCACTGAAGGCAGGCTCACCCTATGTTTCTAATCATTGGTCTTATTGTAGTCCTTGTGATGGTGTTCGGGGGGTTCTGGCTGTCTGGCGGCAGCTTCGGGATCATCTTGAAAGCGCTACCCTTTGAGCTGATGATTATCTTCGGTGGTGCGATCGGGGCTTATATTAGCGCCAACTCTACCGGGGTTATCAGTGGATCCTTAAAGGGTATCGGCAAAGTAATGAAAGGCCCCCATTGGAGGGCCGAAGACTACCGTGACCTTCTTTGCCTGTTATTCCTCTTGTGCAAGACAATGCGAACCAAAGGTGTTGTTGCTATTGAGGCGCATATTGAAAACCCTGAAGAATCAAAGATTTTCCAGAACTTTCCGCGTATTGTGGAAGACCATCATGTTGTTGAATTCATTTGTGACTATGTGCGGATGATGACAATGAACTTTGATGACCCGATGCAGATGGAAGATGCCATGAATGCGGACCTTGAAAAGCATCACGCCGAACTGCATGAGCCTCAACACGCTCTGCAAACGATGGCTGACGGCCTTCCTGCGATTGGTATCGTTGCGGCGGTTCTTGGTATCGTAAAAACCATGGGGGCCATTGCCGAGCCTGTTGAAGTGCTAGGTGGCATGGTCGGTGGCGCGCTTGTGGGGACGTTCCTTGGGATTTTCCTTTCTTACCTTATGGTGGCACCAATTGCGGGGCGGCTTGGACAAATTTTGACCGAAGAGGGCCAATTCATGAATTTGGTGAAGATCGTGCTTGTCTCTCATTTGCAAGGAAACCCCCCACAGATTTCAGTTGAGATCGGTCGCCGCAATGTACCTTCTCAACACATGCCTGGCTTTATCGAGCTTGAAGAAGCGATTGCTGAGCTTCCACCTGACATTTAAGAAGAAGGTAGCGTGAGTTATTCAGGCCGATTGAATTTCTTGTGCTGCCGCGTCAAAAAAATCAATGACTTATCGAATGCCATGCAGCAAAATGCGCGCATGGCATTTTTCATTAAACAACTTTCCTAGAGGCTTGATCATGTCTGTCAGCAAGAAACTTCGCGTTGGAATCCTTGGTGCTAGTGGCTATACCGGTGCCGACTTAGTGCGACTGCTGCTGTCTCACCCCAATGTTGAAATTGTTCTGATGACAGCGGAACGAAAAGCAGGCCTGCCTATTGGGGATGTTTTCCCTCACCTCGCACATTATGACCTGCCAGATTTGATCAGCATTGATGATATCGAATGGCCAGCAGTTGACCTTGATGTCGTATTTTGCGCACTGCCGCATGCTACGAGCCAAGAGGTCATCAAGGGCCTGTTTCATGCCACGAAGCATAGCCTACTCGACGAGATGATTGTCGAAACAACGAGCGACCTTGCGGATGCCATCTCTAAGGAAGTCAAGGTTATCGACCTTTCGGCAGATTTCAGGCTCCGCGACATTGATGTATATGCAAAGTGGTATGGCAGGGAACATTCCGCAGCGTCATTGCAGCCGAAGGCCGTTTACGGCCTGCCTGAAGTGAACCGTGCAGCAATTGCAAAAGCTCACCTTGTAGCGTGTCCAGGCTGTTACCCAACAGCGGCGCTTCTAGCACTTTTGCCTGTCTTGCAAGCGGGCCAAATCCTAGCCACCGACATTATCATAGACGCCAAATCAGGTGTTTCCGGCTCAGGGCGCTCTTTGAAAGAGGCAAATCTTTTTGTTGAAGTGGCGGAAGCGATCCATCCCTACGGTGTTGGTCATCACCGTCATATGCCTGAGATTGAACAAGAACTTTCTTTGGCGGCAGGAGAGGATGTTCGGATCAGCTTCACACCACACCTCGTCCCCATGAACCGCGGCGAGCTTGAAACCATATATGTCAAGCTGGCAGACGGCGTTACCGCCGATCAGCTAAAAGCAAAGCTCGTAGAAACATATCAAGGTGAACCCTTCGTATCCGTCCTGAACGGCGAGACCGTACCGGCCACAAGAATGGTTCGCGGGTCCAATCACTGCGTTTTGAATGTTTTCGAAGATCGGATTGAGGGTAGGGCTATTATCGTGTCCGCTATTGATAACCTGGTGAAGGGCTCATCAGGACAGGCCATTCAAAATATGAACCTGATGATGGGGCTCGATGAAAGTACCGGGTTAACGCAAGCGCCAATGTTCCCTTAATGCCAATGACGAACACTAGCCATAAGCCACTCTACCGTGAAACGCACCTTGGTGGGCGCTTGACGCCCTTCAAGGGTATGTGGCCGCAAATTGGAGAAGGCAGCTTCATTTTCCACGGGGCGCAGGTTGTTGGTGACGTTGAAATAGGCGAAGGCGTCAGCATCTGGCACAATTGCGTGCTCAGGGGCGATGTGAACAGCATCCGTATTGGCGATAGAAGTAACATTCAGGATGGTACGGTTGTCCACGTTTCCACTCGAACTTTTCCAACAACCATTGGCAGAGACGTGCTTGTGGCCCACATGGCAATGCTTCATGGCTGTACGCTACACGATAATGCCTTCGTAGGTATGGGCGCTATCGTCATGGATAATGCAACCATTGAAAGCGATGGGATGCTGGCAGCAGGCGCCATGCTTACGCCGGGAAAGACAGTAGGGTCTTATGAACTTTGGGCTGGCAGGCCTGCTAAGTTTGTCCGAAAGTTGACCGATAAAGAAATCGCGAAAAACCGCAGCATGGCAGAACATTATCGCCAACTGGCGCTGCAACATGAAATGGATGCAGCCGGCATCGAAGCCGAACAGCCTTACCCTTAAAGAAAAAATCATCCGGCCAGCATTGAAATATGAGCCCGTTTGCATTAGCTAACGACTACAACTCTTTATGTTTTCACGCTATTTTCAAAGAGGATACCTCCCATGAGTTTTGAACTTCCCGCCCTGCCATATGCGCAGGACGCCCTGGAACCTCACATTTCTGCTGAAACCCTTGGTTTCCACCACGGCAAGCACCACAACGCTTACGTAACCAACCTGAATAACCTGGTTGCTGGCTCTGAATTCGAAGGCAAAAGCCTTGAAGAAATCATGCAAGAAACTGCTGGTGATGCTGGCAAAGCTGGTATTTTCAACAATGCGGCCCAGATCTGGAACCACACTTTCTATTGGCACTCCATGGCACCGAATGGTGGCGGCAAACCTACTGGTGAACTGGCAGCAAAAATTGATGCTGACTTCGGCAGCTTTGATGCCTTTGTAGAAGCCTTTAAGACGGCTGGCGCTACACAGTTCGGTTCTGGCTGGGCATGGCTTGTGCTGGATACCGATGTCAAGTTGAAGGTTGTTAAAACCCTTAACGCTGAATGCCCGCTGACCGAGGGCCAAAAGCCGCTTCTGACCATGGATGTTTGGGAGCACGCCTACTATCTGGATTATCAAAACCGCCGCCCGGATTATATCGCTACGTTCCTCAATAGCCTTGTGAACTGGGATTTTGCTGCAGAGAACCTCGCCGCAGCATAAGATAAAGACCCACGAAAAAAGGGCCTGGTTCTTTGAGCCTGGCCCTTTTCTTACTAATTATGCGGTTGGCTTTATCACCAGCCAGCACCCGCATTTTGACCGCTTACCATGCAATAAAGCATAGGAATTGAAAGCAGCGTATTGGTGCGACTGAAAAGCATGGCTTTGCGCGCCGCCGCTGGTTTGGCATCCGCATCCGCTTCAACAATGCCAAGCGCAATCTTCTGGTTAGGCCAGATAACGAACCAGACATTGAACCACATGATAATGGCCATCCACATACCTAAACCGATCGAGCGTGAACCGTCAGCCAGTGTGAGGGCGTCAACGATATAACCGTTTACCGACGCAAGCCAAAGCCCGCTCAACAGAGTGAACATGGCCCCCCAACGGAACCACCATAGCGCCTTTGGTGCAATATGCTTGCCGATAGCTGGTTTTTGGTCATCTGGAATAGACGGCATGGTTGGGATTTGCACAAAGTTGAAATACCACAACAAACCGATCCACATAACACCAGAAAGTACGTGGATGTAGCGCGCAAAGAACGCCTGATCAAACGCAAGGCCATTAAAACCTTGCGTCATAATGGCGATAACGATCACCACCAATACAAAACCCGCAATTACGGTGTTCTGCAAAGATTCTAGGATTTTTCCCATTTTCCTAACTCCCCTTATATATTCGTCCCAATCAAATCTTACTGTTCGAGTATGGATTTCACAAGGAAAACAAAATGTTGCAAAGAAGCGGATCGAGACAGGATACCCTGCGAATATAAAGTCATTGCAAAATTAGAAAGCTGAAGCCATGTTGCCGCCATGAACCCCATGAGTGAAAACACAACATATTGTATGAATGAAGCGCGTACCCATGATCGGGAACGTTTCTACATCAGCTTGTTCGTGTCGGAGGCCATTCGACCAGCGATCTGGGCAATACTTGCCTTTAACCAAGAGATTGTGAAAACAAAAACAGTCGTCTCAGAAGCAATGCTTGGCGAAATTCGCTTACAGTGGTGGCGAGAAACTCTGGATTCGATCACGAATGGCGCTCCCAGAGAACACCCTGTAGCGCAAGCGCTCCATGCAGATGTTCAGAATTTTGTCCAGGTGCGACCGGTACTTGATGAAATAATCGACACGTGGTCAGATGATTTCAATGGGACGGTGCGCGTCTCGATCGAGAGTCTAGAAAAACATGCGAGAGGTACCAGCGGTGCGTTAAACGAAGCAATCTTACTACTTCAAAAAGATAGTGCTACCGATCCAGAGCTTGAGGTAGCCAGACATATAGGTGCGCTTTGGGGGCTTACAGGGACACTACGTGGCCTTCCAAATGAATTAAGCAATCCGGATAGTTCATGGCAGGCTCTATCGGATAATGGCGCAACAAAACGCCTCGAAGAATTGGTTGATGACCTCTTGGGCAATGTGGAAGCTGGTATATCCGATGTAGAAAGTTGCCTAAGCCGACCAACGTCGCCAAAGGCCAAGCTTGCGACAGGCCTATTACCCTTGGTTAGGCTGGATGTAAGATCAGCAAGAAGAGCAGGGGGCTCCATCCAAGAACTTGCCAAATACCAACCCGGCAACATGCGCAAGCTTGTCAGCTTAGCGGCTCATTTCCTATTGCGCTAACCTTTAAAAGACGCACTTAAAGCCCGCAACTGATCCCAATTGCAGGCTTATATCATTTTCAATAGAAGTCCGGCGTTTTGCCAAACTACGCTTGAATGTCTACCTTTTCGCCAACACCAGCACCAGTATCAGAAGCTTCTACTTCTTTCCGCTCAATCGCGGAATCTTCTGCACTCTTGCGTTCTGTGGCAGCAGACTCAAGCGCTCCAGACCGACCTTGCCCTGCTACTGCAGCAACGTTGGTATTGGCTGTTCCTTGAATATCCATTTTTCTGCTCCAACTTCGCGTATCTACCCATGACACGCGCTTTCTCAGCGGGTATCAATATACATCAAGCCTAGAAGATTCTCAAATTTTTCAGGTTTGAGGCTAATTGGGCCACTAATTCAGCCTTATACCCGAGATGGAAGCCGTAAAACGGGGGAATAATGCATAAAATTTTATCTACCCGAATCACTTTGGCAGCTTGCCTCTTTTTAGCAGCTTGCGCGTCAGGACCGGAAAAGCGCACCAATAATGATCAGGGACCAGTCTCGGCCCGTGCGCGCAACGCGCTTGCATCGGCAAACCCGCAGGGCCTGGTTACGGTTGCTGAAGGCTTTGAGCGCACGGGAAATCTGGAGGGCGCATACAATTTATATAGTCAAGCCATAGCAGCGGCCCCGGAACTACTTTCAGCCAAGCTAGGCTTGGCTCGCATTTATGCCAAGATAAATGAGGCTGATCGGGCCACGGTGATACTTGAGAGCCTGAAAGGCAACCATGGTAGTGATCCAGAATATATTCTGACGTCTGTAGAGGTTTTGACTCTGTTGGCGAATTACGGTCAGGCGGAAATTGCGCTTGACCCCTTATCTAGTCAAGCAAACGCGACAGCACCTATCCTTAATATGGCTGGGCGCCTGTCCCAGATTAACGGACGCCCTAAACGCGCTCGTGACTATTTCGACCGGGCCTTGGGTATACAGCCTGGAAATTCTGCAGTGCTAAGGAACTTGGCGGTTTCATTTGCAATTGATGGCCAATACGAAAGCGCTGTCGCCTTGCTTCAGCGAGCAATGGATTCCCCGGTGGGAGCGACGGATGCAAAACGAGCTCTTGCCTATATTTACGCGCTGTCGGGCCAACTGAAAGCAGCCAACGTCATTGCCGCTAGTGTCGTTCCGCAGGATGAAATCCAGGAGCTCAGCCACATTTTCAGACTGCTTCCGCAATTTACTCCAGCAGAACAGGCTTCTGTGTTGATGTTTGATCGAGTCCCAGTCGACGCTTTGCGTCGGACAACAAAAT
>JABXIV010000219.1 GCA_013372925.1 Alphaproteobacteria bacterium | reverse complement strand
TACGGTGGCTATGTAACGGCAGAGGTCGATGGCAGCCGAACCATTGGTTCCACGTTTGACCGAATGAGCAACATTGATGAAAGCTCTTTTGAAGTCAGCGACGATGACAGCGTGCGCATCATCGATCAATTTGAAGCTATCACCGGCGTGTCGCGCACTGATCTCACAATGGGAAGTTCATGGGCTGGCGTTCGTGCAACCACGCCTGACCACCTTCCCTATGCTGGCCCTGTTGCTGACCATGCGTCGGCGCAAGAAAGGTATGCCGCCCTTGCCCAGGACGCAAAAACACAGAATTTGGGTAAGCCCGAGCTGGTGCCTGACCTCTATCTGCTCGCGGGGTTGGGTTCTAAAGGATATCAATATGGCCCAATTCTTGGGGAATATTTGGCGGCACAGATGTGTGACGAACCGCTTCCCTTGCCAACGGACCTTATCGCGCCCTTACACCCACTGAGAGACCTCATCAGGTCGATAAAACGGTCCTAGGCTTCATCATCTGCTTGCTTCAGCTGCTCTGCCAACCGCTCAAGCTCAAGTATTTGTTGTTTTTTCTTTCTGACATAAGGTCTGGTTAGAATAGGGAAAAGCACAAAAACAGCGGCCATCCCGCCCATCAGGACATGCAGCGTAACAGACCGCTCGTATGTAAGATTGCCATGGCGGCTATACATCACCCAATAGGTCAAGGCGATCACAGGCATGCCGGCCAGGCAGCCCCAATTATTGATGACAATGTAGCGGATCGCGGATTTCGCCCTTCTGATCTGCAATTCCACGAGCGACAAGGCACTACCATCAGGTTCGCCCCACGCGCCCCTGCGAATATAGAACGCTCCCCAGATCCCAGCCGCGCACAAAACAACAAAAAATGCTTCCATGACCACATCGGGAAAAGCAAACTTCGTGATCGCTTGCCACCCGAAAAAGCCGATGCCAAGCAAACACATGGCAACTTCAACAGCGAAATTCAAACGCATCCGCCACCAAACGAACCGGGCGTGCTTGGCCAATTTGGTCATGTCCACATCAGGGCTATCCTGCCACAGTTGCTGCAGGTCATCCCATTCTGGCATTTCGTTCTTGTCTGTCATTTCAACTACCTTTTGGGATTCATTGCCGTCTTCAGCGAGGCTTTGGCCCTACTGAAGCGCACCATTGCGTTATTTTCACTGATCCCCAATGCCTCGCCAATTTCCCGGTGGGAAAACCCTTCCAGCGCCAGCGTCGTGACCTCCCTTAACGGAAGAGGCAGTTCGCGCACAGCAGCCAAAAGAACCTGCCTTTGCTGGGAACGCACAACGGCTTCCTCTGGCCCTTCAAGATCAGATAGCATTTCATCATCAAGGCCTGTTTGTCGCGGCGCCCTTACCGCCTTCGCCACATGGCTGATACATCGGTTCTGGGCGATACGCGCCGCGTAAGCCTTCAGGCTACCATCCCCACGGAAACTTCTCAGGGCTTGCCAAAGGGCTACGGAAACTTCCTGCAGCAACTCCTGTTGCAGCGCCGGATCGGCCTCATATGAGGCGACGATCCGGGCCAGCATACCGCTATGTTCCTGCAAAACTTTCCGTATATCCACGCTGCGCGCTACCCTTTGCTAGGCTTCCGACAGGATCTGTTCGCTTGCCAGTCGGCGAGAGGTCAACATCAAGCACACGATCGTACCCAAAAGGGATGATGCCAGGGCTGAAAGCGTGATCATCAAGTCTGGCGTGCCATCGAAAAAGATACGTGCAAGACTTTCCAGATCAGCAAAGATAGGAAGATAGTGAACAAATTCTGGCAGTTTGCTCTCACCGTAAAGCTTTGCATACCCGGCTATAACAGGCACCATCATCAACATGGACATATAGGTCTGTCCTTCCTTGAAGCTTTTGGCATGGATACTAACCGCGAGCAACAAGGAGGCTACAAACATACTCAGGACACCCAGCTCAACGGCTGCCAGCAAAAGCCCGCCCGCTGTTAACTGCAACTTAAAAGGCAGCATATCGCCGGGTACAAACTGCAAGAGGCTCAAATCCACCACTACGGCCAGCATCGTTCCGCCGAACGCGAAGCTCGCGACCATTGCCCACTTTCCAGCCACCAAAAGCGGTGTCGAGATCGGTTGCGCCATCAGTGACTGAAGGCTCTGGCGTTCCCGTTCCCCAGCAAGCGCATCCAACGCCACACTCATTGCCATGACGAACGGCGAAAACATGAAAAGAAGCGTTAAACTGTTCCCGAGCATTTTGTTGATGAAACTGGATGGTGCCAAGTCACGTGTATTTATTGCCATCGGCGCCAACAGGCTCAGGGGCACTCCCCGTGTGATAAGCCGGGCACCAGCGACCTGCAAGGAATACGCTTTAAGCGCACCTTTCACGTCGTCACCCCGTTCAGCATTCTGGCGGGACGTATCATCTACATACAGCTCCACAGGAATAGGCTGGCCAGAGGCCAGCTTCTTCGCATAGTCAGCTGGCAGCTGGATAACGGCATCGGTTTGTTTGGGCAGGCTTTCCAGTTCCCCTTCCAGTGAGATTGGCGTCACGGCGAAGCCCTCATTCTCAAGAAATGCCACCAGCCCTGCGGCTTGGTCATACCCTGAAACAGCCACATTTGTTCGGGCCTCCTTACCCCGATCATCGCTCATCAGGAAAAAGATAAAGGCCATAAGAAGCGGTATGCCAAACGCATAGGAGGCAATTGCCAGAACAGCCCGCTTGTCACGCAGCATGTCCTTCATTTCTTTGCGGTAAACTACCTTGAATAAACGGTTCATGCCGCGTTCCTTTCTTTTGCAGAGGTCAGCACGACAAATGCTTCTTCCAGATTTGGCTGTCCCGCATCACGCACAAGGTCTTCCGGCGTGCCGTCCGCGCACACAACCCCGTCAGCGATCATCACCACATGATCAGACAGGATTTCAACTTCAGCCATCACGTGGGACGACAAGAGTACACAATGCCCGGCTTCTTTCAACTCAAGTAGAATTTGCCGAAGCATGCGAATGCTCATCACATCCAGCCCGCGCGTTGGTTCATCCAGCACGATATTTTTAGGCTTGTGGATGATGGCACGCGCCAACGCCACTTTCATGCGCTGTCCCTGCGAAAAGCCCTCGGTACGGCGATCAAGGATATCCCCCATTTGAAGAAGCGACGCGACTTCCTCAACCGCTTTCGTTAATGGTGCACCGTGTAACCCATGAAGTTCCGCAAAATATTCAAGATGTTCTCGCGCTGTAAGCCGGGTGTAGAGCCCAAACTGGTCAGGGAAGATGCCAAGCAAGCGCTGTGCGCCGGTGGGGTCTTTTTGGACACAAATACCATCAACCGTCACGGAACCTTGATCAGGCCTTAAAAGCGCAGCTACTGTTCTGAGCGTCGTTGATTTACCGGAACCGTTCGCCCCCAAAAGGGTGGTGATGGCACCATCTTTTGCCGAAAAGCTGACATCACGAACAGCCTGCACATCGCCAAATGCTTTTCCAATATTTTCTACCAAAATCATGCCTACCCCCTTTAATCGACTTGGCCATTCAAGCCTGTAACAACAGGCAAGCGTTTCAAATGCCCCAAACAACTGTCATCCAGTGCTTGGGCATCCAGCGTGTCCACAAACTTGCCAAGCAACCGGGGCATACAAGCTGTCGTACTAGTGATATGACCATTCCCATGCACAATGATATGGCGGCCATTTGGGAAGCCCCTCAACCAATGCTCGCCCATACTGGGCGGCGTTATCGGATCAAGATTACCGGAAAGAATAAGCGCTGGAACGTCACCTGTCGCAGGTTCAAGGGCATCCGCGGCGGGTGGCAGAGCATCCCAGGCATCACAGCCTGCTTTCCATGTCTCAAAATAGCTATCCTTAGCAAAGCTATCCTTCGCTGCGCTCTCGAGTTGGTCAGGACGCGTCCGAGGAATTTCTTCACCGCACAGGATCGACAGCGTGGCCCCCACATACATGGATTCTGCGGCCGACCCGCTGGAAAGCGAGGCTACAATAGGCTTCAGGTTGCCCGCTGCTGCCTGATGGATCATATAGGGCAGCATGACGGTTGCGTCCGCCGAATACATCACAGAGCGAATGCTCTCCACCGCCATGTTAAACGGAATAGAAAAGGAAACATCTTCCCCGGTCAAAGGATCTGCACCTTCATAGCGCAACTCCCCGGCTTCAGCCTTGGCAAGGTAGGCGCGCACGTCCTCTGCAAGGTTTGAGTATGTTTCACTGCAGGCTGCCGACTTTTCGCAGTCTTCAACAAGCAGGCGCAGGGCGCGTTCAGCGCTCTCAGGCGCTGTTTCAAACAAAGGCAAATCCGGCGGTGCAACACCATCAACAATGATGCTACGCACATGGGCCGGATACCTCTTCAGATACAGGCCCACAGTTCGCGTACCCCAGGAACCGCCCCACAGGTTAAGCTGCTCATAACCCAGCATCGAGCGAACCGCTTCCATGTCACGGATGACATTTTCCATCGTGAAATGGCGAACATCGATGTCATAACCAGCCCGACATTCTGCCACCACATTGGTCCAGTCGGAAAGGCTTTCCATGACCACAGTAGGGTCGATTTCGCACTGCAGGGGATTTGACTTGCCTGTTCCGCGCTGATCAACCAGCACAATGTCGCGTGTTCTGCGGATATGCTTGAACGCGGTCCGGGCGATGGCACCCAATTCCGCGGCCGCCTGCCCGGGCCCGCCAGCAAACACCCATAGCGGATCGGGCTCTACATTGCTGCCAGTTGCTGGCAACACTGCCGCAAAGACAGAAATCGTTGGACCCGCAGGATCAGCATAGTCAAGCGGCACATCCAGTGTCATGCACTTGACGCGGCTTTTCACACCCTTGATAAAGCACGGTTCAAGGCCTGCGCCTTTTTCGGTGGCAGGCTGTTGGCCATTTGCAGGCAAAATTCCCGCAGCAACAACCAACCCTGCCATAAACATGGATTTCAGGTAATTCACCATTTCCCCCTTATTCCTCGCAATTGGTATCGCTTCATTTCAAAGCGTATACCCCTTCAGTCTAGGTAAAGGAGAAAAGCTTACAAATTTTATTTCACCATGCTGGTTTAATACTCGAGCGGGTCAACCTCCATCTAAGTTTTGGTGGCGCAGCACCCTGTCTTTCTGCTGCCCAGCCAACTCGGCCAGGTGATCGAATTCATGCTCATAAGTACCAATCCCTTGCGTCAACGACCGTAATTCTATGATCAAATCCTGCATTTCAGAGGACGGCATCTCTGCTTCAATCTGATCCCATCCTGGCCACCCCTGGCGCCCATCAAACCCCAATATCTGCCCTCGGCGGGCACTAATCATGCTGTTGATCTTGGCCATATAGCTGCTGGGCGCCATAACCCGCACATGCTCAATGGGCTCAAGCAGGACCGGATCACAATCTGGCAACGCATCTGCCATGGCCATGCGCCCCGCTGTCTTGAAGGCCATGTCAGAACTATCCACGCTATGGTGCTGGCCATCCTGCAGGGTTACTTCGACATCCACGACAGGAAATCCCAGTGGCCCGCGCTGCAGGTATTCTTTCACACCAGCCTTCACGCTGGGGATATATTGTTTGGGCACAGACCCGCCTGTAACCCTTTCCTGAAATTCAAAGCCGGTGCCAAGCGCCCTGGGCCGCACCTCGATCACAACATCACCAAATTGACCGTGGCCACCTGACTGCTTTTTATACCGAGTATGTTGGATTTTCGGCCGACGGATGGTCTCCTTATAGGCAACATGCGGATCACAAAAACTTACATCCACACCGTATTTTTCGGTGAGCCGCGCAAGTGCAGCGCGCATATGAATGTCACCCTGCCCCCACAACAGAAGCTCCCCTGTGCCTTCCGCATGTTCAACCTTATAAGCAGGGTCTTCATCCACAAGCTTTGACAGGGCCTCTGATAGTTTCGCTTCGTTTTTTCGGTCGCTCACCGAAATCGCCCGGGCGTAAACCGGCTGCAACTGGTTCAGCCGCGGTGCCCCTTCACCGCCCAGCACTTCGCCGGTGGCGACATCATCAAGTTTTGGTATCGCGACAATATCGCCCGCATCAACCAATGTCGTTTTCTTCAGTTCTGCGCCGTTGATTTTCATCAACCCGCTCATTTTATGGCCGGCAATGTGTAGCCCTTCCGCAAGACTGCCCTTTAGCACCCGCGCAAAAGACATTTTCCCAAGATGAGGCAAGTGCCGTGTTTTCAATACATAGGCAGCAACTTCTTTAGTTTTGGTGGGCATCATGCGTTGGGAAGCAAGGTCAAAGCCCGGCATTTCATGGCGCAGAGCCTTCATCAACCGCTTCAGGCCGAAAGCCTGCGTTGCGCAGCCCATCAGTACAGGCATGATACGCCCCTGCGCCAGGTCTTCTGTCAGGTCGGCAAACACTTCATCGCTTGGAGGGTCAACCTCATCAAGCAGCTCCTCCATCAACTGGTCATGGAAATCAGCCAGGGTCTCCAGCATGGTGAAACGATCCTGGGCAAACTGTTCCACCAGCGTGTCATCCGCGTCCGTGATTTCGCTGCTACCATTCAGATTGTATGTGTAGGCTCTCTTGGACGCCAGATCGACAAACCCTGTAATTTCGCCATCTTCGCGGATGGGTACATGGCGTAACACAGCAGGAAGGGCGCTAACACTATCGAGCGCAGCGGCAACTTCCCGGATATGAACATCATTGTGGTCAATCTTGTTGATGAACAAGATGTGAGGAATTCCTTCTGCCTCAAGTTCATGCAAAAGGGGACTAAGGGCAAAAATCTTGTTCGGTTCCGGCTCCACCACCACAATCGCCACGTCCGCCGCATGAAGGGCATTCCTTGTTTCCTGTAGAAATTCGATCGAACCCGGACAATCCAGAAAAATATAACGATCCCCCAAATAGTTGGAAGAGGCGATATTAACATCCACTCCCATCGAAAGAGCTTTCGCCTCGGCGCTATCGTCACCAAAAACCCGCTCACCATTAGCACGGCGGCGGGTCATCCCTGTCATGAAAAGTATATTCTCTAAAAGCGTGGTTTTTCCGCTTGAATACGGGCCCACGAGTGCAACCACCCGCGGGCTACCTAAAGTGCCATTGGCCATCTGTCCCTCCGTCCCAAAGGAATATCGCGCCGGGCAAAACCGAATGTTTCGCCAGCGACCGAGGCACAAGATGTTTTTTATCGTAAGCGGACAGAAAGACTATCAAACAAAGGCCGTGACTTCAAAACCTGTCCGTACCCTGAATTTTTGAAACGACAAGCCATTGAAATTACTAACCCTTTTAAAGGGACAATAGCCCTGCCCCAGTTTTCTTTCTAGCGGAGACTCGGCGCACGCGCCCTAAACAACTTGACCCTGCCCACCCAAGTCTCCAAATAAAAGGCAATCAACCTTGCCCTTCCTCCACAATTAAACGGGGACATTATGACAGACCGCCAAGTTGAAATCGTTGAAGTCGGCGCCCGCGACGGCCTTCAGAATGAAAAGGTTATGTTCTCAACAGATCAGAAAGTGGCATTGATTGAAAAGGCGATCCATGCGGGCATACGAAGGCTTGAAGTGGCAAGCTTTGTGCACCCGAAACTTGTGCCCCAGATGGCTGATGCAGAAGCTGTGATCTCGAACCTGCCTGACATCAAAAATGTGGAATATGTTGGCCTGGTCCTGAACAAACGGGGCCTGCTTCGCGCCATGGCAACCCGTGAAGGCAACAAACGGGGCGTGGACGAAATCGGCTGTGTTGCAACGGCCTCAGATACATTCGGGCAGAAAAACCAGGGACAAACCCGTGCCGAGTCCGTCACGGAATGCAAGGACATCATCAAGATGGCCAAGCAGGAAGGGCTTCAGGCTCAAGTCACCATCTCAACCGCCTGGGGGTGCCCGTTCGAGGGCGAAGTGAGCCCGCAGACTGTCATTGATATGGCTATTGAACTGGCAGACGCGTCACCCAGAGAGATCGCTATTGCCGATACCATCGGCGTAGCCACCCCTTTGAAGGTTCGCGAGATATTTGAGGCGCTGAAAACCGCCCTGCCAGACATGCCGCTCAGGGCCCACTTCCACAACACCAGAAACACTGGCATTGCCAATGCCTGGGCAGCATATGAGGCGGGTGTTCACATTCTGGATAGTTCCGTTTCCGGCCTGGGCGGCTGCCCTTTTGCACCGCGCGCAACAGGCAACATCGGCACAGAAGACCTGCTTTACCTGCTGGAGCGCTCCGGCATCAACACCGGTGTGTCACTGGACGACGTTATAGCCCTATCCTCATGGATCGAAGGCATTCTAGGTCGCCCAGTGCCGGCCATGGTGGCCCATGCTGGCGGTTTCCCAAAAGGTCAGATTTAAAGCGCCACCCAAACCCACAAACCGATGAGCGGAAAAAAGCTCAAGAAAAACAGCCGGAACCGTACTGGCACATTGTTGTTTGTTACATGCACCAATGTATGCAGGAAACGTAGGGCGACATAGGCCCATGCGAGCGACAGGCTAACGGTATCGACCTTGTCAAAAAAAGCTGCTGCCAGACAAGCCGGATAAAACAATACGGGCATCTCAAAGAGATTTGCCAGATTTCGCTGGGCCACCTGAACAGCTTCAGGCTCGGTGCTTGGTCCACCGAGTGTTTTGAAATAGCTCAAATCCTTCGTTTCGCCGCTCTTGATTGCTCCAAAACGACGTTTTGCCAGCAGCATGATGACGCCGAAAGTCAGCGCCATCATAGCCAGCATGGGATAAAATATAGACTTATCCACTCTCTTCCCCCTTGGTTCGCTTTAACGTGCAACCGCAAACAGCTTGGGTTGCTCCTCAAGAAGCTTTGCCAAAGCGCGCTGCGTCATGTCGCTGCCGGGCTTCAGTTTAACCGCTTTCGCATAGTCCTGATGCGCTTGAGCAAAATGCCCCTTAGCCTTTAGAACATTGCCGCGGTTCACATAGGCCCGCCAGAAATGGCGATCTTCTGCGATTGCGCGGGTACAAGCTTCTTCTGCACTATCCAGCTTGCCTTGGGCATAGTCAACGGCACAAAGGTTGTTCAAAACAGGTACCAGGCGTTCTGCGCCAATGTCGCGTGAGGCGGCACGGCGGAAGTAGCGTGAGGCGCCCTCAAGGTCACCTTGCTTCATTGCCTCAGTTCCACGTTTGATGTCACGGTTTTCATTCATGTAAAAGGTTTGGGCATTCGCTGCTGTTGAAAAACCAATCAGTGCCAAAGCTGTTGCTGCAATAAGTTGCTTACCTGTCGTCTTCATCTTTTGTCTCCTAGTAATAGGTCTGCAGGCAACGACCGGGGTTTGGGGAGGGTGTCGTCGCTTGATGAGGCTCATATGTGATTTTCAAAATTGAATGTAATTGACAAATTTTGCAGAACATCTATTCATAAATGAATTACCAAGGTCATAATAGGAGCCTCCAATGCTGGACTGGGATGATCTGAAATATTTTCTGGCGATGGCAGAACACGGCAGTCTGTCTGCAGCAGCACGGAAACTGAATGTAAGCCAACCAACACTTTCGCGTCGCCTTACGACACTGGAAGAAAATGTTGGCGCAGAGATTTTCTCCCGCACCCGTACCGGCCTTGAAATGACAGCTCTGGGCGAGCAAATGATGAACCACGCGCGTCACATGCAGGATGATGTTCATGCAATAGAGCGCCTGATCACTGGGCACGACAGCAGCTTGCAGGGTTCTGTTATAATCTCCTGCTCTGAAGCAATTGGTTCCCTTTGGTTGGTGGAAAAGCTTCTTGGCTTCAGAAAGCAATATCCGGGCATCACGATTGATGTAAAAGTTGACAACGCAGTATCAGATTTGCTGCGCCGCGAGGCCGACATTGCCTTAAGGATGTTCCGTCCTGTTCAAAACGACCTCATCTGCAAGCGTACAGTTTCCATGGCCTATGGATACTATGCGCATAAAGATTATCTGGCAGAACATGGCACGCCCAAATCGATTTCCGAAATGAAGCAATATGATTTCATCCTTCCGCACGATGAAATCCTCTCTTATACGTCTACAGAGCACCGTAAAAGCCTTGGCATCCCCAAAGGCGCTGCGTTCCGTTCCAACAATCTGGTAGCGCTTTCAACCGCAGTGAAAGCCGGATACGGGATCGGCGCCTATTCCTGCCTGCATGCAGCAGGTGACCCGGACCTTGTTCGCCTTTTCGATGATTATGTTGTGTTCAGTTCAGATATTTGGCTTGTCAGCCATACGGAGCTACGCCGCAGCGCACGCATAAGGGCTATGTATGACTATCTTGGTGATACGCTGCAACAACATGCAGCAGCCTTTGCAGGTATTACCGCGCCTTAACCAGATGAATAGCTAAGGCCTCATTACCATTTCCAAGGAATGTAAGTTCATCAAAACAGCTACAGGCCATTGTAAGCCCCCGGCCATGCTTTTTCGTGTGGCCATCTTGGGGGCGACCGACAAAGGCTTGATGATCAAACCCTTTGCCCGGGTCTTTAATCCGGAAAGAAATCTGCGAAGGGGTTCGCCTGAAATCAATCTGAACAAACCGATCCGCATAAGGCGCCTGCGTCCTGCGGTGCTTGATTTCATCTGCTAAACGGCCCTTTTCAATCAGGTCACCTTTTTCTTCATGGCCAATATCAAGGCAACCGTGTTCCACGGCATTCACCATCAACTCGGTCAATCCGATAGCAATTGCACCGGGTTCATCACAAGCCGACGCCAAAATTGTTGCAATACGCTTTGCTTCTTCACGCGTCCGAAAACGGTATGAAGCCGTATCCATGTCACTGACACTGATCTCGGCAGTTTCCACAGCCACACGAACAGACCGCCGGAGCATATACTCTTCGATTTCAGCGCTAACCGTAGCAAACAGCGCCTCAGCCCCGTGGCTTTGGTCTATGTATCGGCTGCTGTTTATTATCTCGCTCAAAGTCTCCGCGTCGGTAGCCTTTTCCTCTGCACCAACAAGTACAATCGGCCCGGCTGCAGCAAGAAACTCTTCCCCTAGCGCGTTATTTATCCGTGTCAGATCCTCGGTGGGATGGCCCATATCCAACAACAAGGCCTGGATATGTGGGTTCGTACGAAAAACCTTCTCTACCCCAGCCATGTCCTCAGCAAGGTGTACCTTGATGTCCCCCAACTGGGGAAAAACAGAAATCATCGCCGCGAGAGCACCCTCAGGCGCAGCCATTGCAACAATGCCACCATCAGTGTCCGTTGAAGGCTTCAATGCATCAGGCAGGTGCCCCAAATGCAGCGCGACGGCAGTCAGGTCATCGGGCAACTCACCTGGCAGTCTTTTATAAAAGTGGTCCAGCAGACGTTTTACCAATTCCCGCCTATCCCCTGCACCTGCTTCAGCCCGCACCTCAGCAACAAATCCGTCTTCGCCAATGAATTGATCGTTCTCGTCCGGTGCTTCGAGAAGCACATCCGAGTAGCACAGAAGGCTCTCATCGCTATGCAATCTCGTTGTGCGGTTCTCATATTTCGCAGATGCTATGATCCCCACTGGCGTACCACTACTATCCAGAAGGCGAGTCTCTCCGTTCTTTGATACAACTACTGGCCTTGGTGCCCCGGCCCCTGCATATTGAAGGTCGCCAGTCCTCACATTCAAAACGCCATAGAACATGGTTGCAAACTGCCCCAAAGGGAACGTGGGCTGCAATGCCCGATTAAGGCTATCAAGAAAGATCGCCGGGTTGTGGCGCAAGGCTTCAAAACGGCTCATTGTCGCGTGCAAACGGAAGGTATTGAGTGCAGCCCCCACTCCGTGCCCTGAGACATCCAACACATAAAGGCCAATGTGGTCATCATCCAAGGCCCAAGCGCCCCACAAATCTCCGCCAAGCTCGAAAGACGCCCGATAATATGCCTCAAAAGACATACCGCTCAGCTTCTCAATTTCCTCAAGGTCTTCCTTGTCCGGCAACAGGGAATGCTGCATCTCACGCGCCATTGAAAGTTCGGCACGCATACGCCCATGGAAATCACTTAGGTCCTTGATCAAAAACTTGTTTTCCAAGTGCATACACACCCTGGCCAACAGTTCGGGCTGGTTAATAGGTTTGGAAACGAAATCGGTGGCCCCTGAATTGAACACCTCAACACGTTCGGCTGGCGTTTCCGATGCTGACTGTACAAGGATAGGCAGGTTCGCTGTTTTCTCTGACGCCCGAAGTATACGGCAAACCTCATAGCCCGACACCTTCGGCATGTTCAGGTCCAGCACCAGAAGATCAGGCATCTCAGCTTCAATGGCGTCCAAGGCCTCCTGGCCATCAGCCGCGTAGGAAAGGTTTTCAAAACCAGCTTTCGAGAGGCAGTTCCCGATGACACGTTGCATGATCGCCATGTCGTCGACAATCAAAATTCTCGCGGCCCGAATATCGGCCGCCATTTTATTCATTCGGGCTGATTTCTCGTTACTGGTACCAGTTGAAACCAAAGGCTCGTCCCATTCATGTGCCTGCCTATCTGCCAGCAGGCGTCAAAAACTGAGGTTATCCAGCCTGAAGAAGGTCGGACAGTTTTGTAAGCTTCAGCATGCTCGCAACATGCCCCTGCGCACCGGTCACTGACAGGTTCCAGCCTGCGGTGTCCGCCTGCTCTTTTGCAATCAGGAACATACCCAACCCTGCGGAGTCCACCATATTCACGGCCGACAAGTCAAAAACACAGCGGTCTATCTTCTGCTCAGCGAGATCCTTCAGCAATTGCCGAAAGGAAACATTCTCAGAAAATGTAATGTCGCCAGTAAAGGTTACTGTTACTGCGCCATCACCACTTTCTTTAATGCGGTATTCCATAAAATCCCCCTATCCAAAGCGTCTTCCATTAAATGCAACGTAGCGCCAGACACCCTAAGGAGCACCCTCAAGGCACTGTTAATTCCTAAGAAACATTATGACCTGATTTTAAATAAACTCAACAAGATAGCGAAGCTTTTTCAATCATGAATGCAAGGCAGCCGAAGCTGCCTGCTTCTTGCTTTGCGGTTACACTACCTTACGTTTCAGATCCCGCAAAATTTCAGCCGCTGCATTGTGACCGGGAACGCCAGTTACGCCACCGCCCGGGTGGGCGCCTGAACCACACAGGTACAGCCCCTTCATTGGCATCCGGTAATCCGCATTCCCCAACACGGGGCGAGCAGAAAAGAGCTGGTTGGGTGTAAGCTGGCCATGGAAGATATCCCCATCAATCAGCCCGAACTTGCGTTCAAGATCGAGCGGCGAGTGAAGCTGCCGTGCAATCACGCTGGATTTGAAATTCGGGGCGTATTTCGTGACTGTATCAATAATGATATCGGCCACCTTTTCCCGCACATCATCCCAGCTTTGACCATCTGGCAAGTGCGGAGCGAAATGCTGACAGAACAGGCTTGCAACATGGTGCCCTTCAGGTGCCAGGCTATCATCAAGCGTGCTTGGTATCAGCATTTCAACAATTGGCTCGCTGGCCCAGCCTTGTGTTTTGGCATCCAGGTATGCTTTTTCCAGATATTCCACGCTTGGGCCAATGATGATGCCCGCGGAATGGTGCGGCGCCAGCCCTTCGCTTGGCAAACACCTGAATTGTGGCAACTCGGACAGCGCCACATTCATCCGGAACGTGCCAGACCCGCTCGTCTGGTGTTTGATACGATTACTGAAATCCTCTGGCACCAAATCCGGGTCTACCATTTTGCCAAACAGCAACTTGGGGCCAACGTTCGCCGCCACAGCACGGGCCTTGATTATTGTACCGTCCTCCAGCGTAACGCCAACGGCCTTGCCTTTTTCTGAAATCACCTCGGCCACCGGGCTGTCCGTGCGGATTTCCGCGCCTGCTTCGACTGCAGCTTTCGCGATAGCGTCACTGATCGCCCCCATGCCGCCAATCGCATGCCCCCAGGCACCTTTCTTGCCGTTCACTTCGCCAAAACAGTGGTGCAGCAAAACATAAGCCGTGCCCAGCGCCCTTGGGCTGGTGTAGGCACCCACAATGCCGTCAAAAGCAAAGGCAGCCTTGATGGCATCATGCTCGAAATAGCGGTCCAGCATATCGGCGCAGCTTTGCGTTGCCATATCCAGAAGCAGGCGTTGTGATTCAATCGGCTGGCGCAGCCCGCGAAGCCCAAGCGAGGCGGCCTTCATCAGGTCGCGCAGCCCACCCGCCGCGTTTGGCGGTGCTGACAAGAGCAAACCGCGAAGTTCATCCGCAACCATTTCAATGTCGGCGTCATAACGGTCCAGCATCTCGGCATCACGCCTTGAAAAGCGCGCGAACTCTTTTTTCCGCTCGGCGGGATCATTTGAAAACGCCAGATGGTCCCCGTTTTCGAGCGGGAAGATGTTCGCCATCTCGCGCTCAACGACCCTCAGGCCATGACGTTTCAACTCAAGGTCGGCAATCACTTTCGGGTTCAGAAGACTTACTGTGTATGATGCAGAACTGTTGCGAAAACCCGGGTGAAATTCTTCCGTCACGGCGGCCCCGCCCACGATTTCCCGACGCTCCAGAACAACAACCTTGGCACCGGCCTTCGCTAGATAGGCCGCACAGGTCAGGCCATTGTGCCCACCGCCAATAATCGCTACATCATACATAGATCATACTCCCTCAAAGTTCCCCACCCCCGTGGGTACGACAGACAAGCCCCGTGGGCAATCCCATTTAACCGCCATGTGCAGTGCCTTAATTCTGTTCTTCACAGCCGACGGCCTTTTCGCTACAAGCAGATACGTTTTATTCAATCAGTCAGGGTTTCAGCCGATGAAGACCGTCTTCGTAATGATCAAATGTGAACTGGGCCGCACCTACGATGTGGCCGCCCACCTTGCCGACGAAATCCCCGAGGTGCGCAGTGTTTATTCCACCTCCGGCAATTACGACTTGCTGGCGCAGTTCCAATTGGGCACCGATCAGGAAATCGGCCGCTTCATCACGCAACAGGTTCAAACAACCCCCGGCGTGAAAGATACCTATACAATCATCGGCCTGAACGCCTTCACTGAAGACAATGTTGGCGCTGGCCCTGATCCAATCTAAGCCTTCCACAAATTAAAAAAGGGCGTGCGAGACGCCCTTTTTCCTGTCTCAAAACAGCCTATTTGCAGCCGTGCACGCAAGCGCCACCAACAAAGGTTTGCTGCACTTTAATCTCGCTGATGTCTTCTGGCGTTACCTTGTATGGGTCCGCATCCAGAATGATGAAGTCGGCTTCTTTGCCAGCTTCCAGTGAGCCACGAATATCTTCCTGCCCCATCAGGTAGGCACCATTGATCGTCAGCGCGTGGATCATATCGTCCACGGTGATGGCTTCAACGGCGTTCCACGGCTTGTCATCCGCGTTATCCGGGTCTTTGCGCAACACCGCCACTTCGATGGACTGAAACGGATTGCTGCTTGATACAGGCCAGTCGCTGCCCCAAACGATGTTGGTGCCCGCTTCGACAAAGCTTTTCGCCGGATAAAGCCAGCGATGCAGCTTTTCATCAAGAAACGGCTCTGTCAGGTCCGAGATATAGGCATCGTTATAATGCCACAGGGTTTGCATGTTTGCGGTTACGCCCAAAGGCTTGAAGCGCTTGATATCTTCAGGCTGCACCAGTTCCAGGTGCGAAATATGGTGGCGATGATCGCTCCGCCCATTCGCATTGATTGCGCCTTCAACAGCATTCAGGCCCACACGAACGGCCCTGTCGCCGATCGCGTGCATGTGAACCTGAAAATCGGCCTTGTCCAGCGCCTCAACATAGGAATTGAGCGCTTGTTCGCTCATATTGGTCTCGCCAGCGTGATCTGGGCCAAGCGGCACATTCACGTATGGCTCCAGCAGGCTACCGGTATAGTTTTCAAGCACACCATCAACGAAGATTTTCACGGCTTCCGCGTCAAGCCTGCCTTTGGAGGCTGCACGGAACCTTGCACGGCGTTCTTCCAACGTGTTTACAGTCGTTTTGGCGTTCTCGGCGGTAACGATAGAGGTCACCATCTCATCCGCGGCCAGAAGCGAAACCCGCACGCGTTGTGGCAGGTCTGCCCGCTTTGAAAGCTCCAGATAGGCTTCCTGCTTGTTAT
>JABXIV010000282.1 GCA_013372925.1 Alphaproteobacteria bacterium | reverse complement strand
GTGGCCAAGAGGTCGAACTTCAGCACGACCGCCGCAACCTCTTCGGTTTTTTCCATGGTTTCCGCGAAGCCTTCGCCCGCTGAAAGCGCCCCAAGCGCCAGCGTGCCGAAGCCAAGCGCAATCACAAGGGCTGCCAGCGCCAGCCAGAAGCGGTGTTTCATCGCGCGCATCAGTTTTTCATGGTTGGCCTTCGCCGCAGGCTGGTCTGCCATTCGGTTTCCCCCAAATTTGGGGCCTTGCGCCCCTTTATCCACATTTCATTAGCAGCCCGCGCGGGGCTTGCCAAGCGGCAGGCGTGCGCCAACGATCAGGGATATGCCCATGACGGAACCCCGGTTTCAACCCAAACACATTATGAACCTGCCGCTGGAGCTGAAGGCTACAGGCGACGCGGGCGCAGAGGCCGGCACGTTTGAAGGATACGGCGCCATTTTCGGCAACCTGGACCGCGACGGTGACGTGGTTTCCCCTGGCGCCTTCGCGGAAAGCCTGAAGGGGCGCATGCCAGCCCTGTTGTGGCAGCATAACGCCAAGGAGCCCATCGGCCGGTTCGATGTGGTGCGAGAGGACGCGAAAGGCCTTTTCGTGAGAGGCCGCCTGTCGATGGAAGGGCGCGGGCGCGAAGCCTATGAACTTCTGAAAATGGGTGCGCTTGACGGGCTTTCGATCGGGTTCGTGACCAAGGAGGCGTCCCGCAACGCGCTTTCCGGTACCCGCACGATTACCAAGGCAGACCTGATGGAGATTTCCCTCGTGACCTTTCCGGCCAACGACCTCGCCCGCGTATCCAATGTGAAGGCGTACGGAAATGGAAATGTACCAGAAACAAAAGATGCCTTTATTCGCATGCTGATAGGCTATGGCTTCTCTAACGCACGGGCGCAGGCTATTGCCGACAAGGGCGCACGGGATGTGTTTTCCACAAAGCAAGGGGTGGACGAGGCTGTTTCATACCTTGTTGATGCTCGACAAAGACTGATGAATGGTATTTTTGATCATTGTATGGCAGAGCGCGAAGTGAAAGGATACCACCGAGCAGTAGAACGATTGCTGCCTGGCCGGTTTGCCAGTGGATTGTTGAACCGCCCTACCATAAACCCGGATAACTGGTTGTTTCCCGGTTTGCCGAAAGGGCGTACTCGGTTTAAGGTTAAACCGCCGCACAGGTATGCCTATTTTGATTGCGTCATTACCTATTGGGCCTGGAATGGACGCCGCTATGAGCAACGTGAAATTGAGCTATGGCAAAATGAATATAAAGCTTTGACAGAGATCGAGAAGGACACGCCAAGCGAAGACGGTTTCAATCCGTTTGATCTGGATGACTGGCGCACAGCAGCGGGTCGTTTGGTTGCGGATAAAAGGATTTCATACAAGCTTACTTATCATAAAGGGGAAAAACCCCGCGGTATGCAACGCCCGATGGATGGTGACCCACGCCGTGAAGAGAAATTTGAAATTTCAGTTTCCTAGCAGGCGCAGTCTGCGATGAACTCATAATAGATGATGACGAGCACTGCCCCGTTTACCAAGCCACGATAGAAGGGCTTGATACGCGCGAGGCCAAAGGCCGGTTTTTCTGGCGTTTTGTCCATTTCGGATTCTCCTTTGTTGCATTGGCTCTTGGTCTATTTCCATCTGAAAGCTAACGCCTAGCATGCATGTTGCTTCGAACAAAAAGTGAACATATCGCAATGGTTGTGCCTAAACAATTGCGAAAATGAAGTGATGGAGATTTCCCTCGTGACTTTCCCCGCAAACGACCTTGCCCGCGTAACGGGCGTTAAATCCACTGACTGCGGCCTTGAAACCCCGCGTGACTTTGAGCGCTTCCTGCGCGAGCACGGCTTTTCTCGCACGCGCGCCAAGGCCATCACCGCCAAGGGCTTTGGTGGATTTGAGGAAACTGACAGCGCCGCTATAGCAGAACTTGTCACCCAACTGAAAGAGCGGCAGAGACTGCTCCAGCGGAAGGGCGGGTTTGGTCTTGATAAGTTTGGCCCTGTTGGCCTGGCCCTGACGTTTCTTGGCAAAATTCGCCGAATTGCACGCGAAGAAGTGAACCAGATTTCTGTCCAGCCGGGTGGCTCTGGAACTGCCAGGATCGTTCCTGTCTCACCCGGTAAGGTGACATTCGAGATCACGCCACCCATGAATATGCCCGATGCCAAGTTTAGCTGTACAATCGATTATTATAAGATCGTGGATAACAAGCGCGTCGAACCAGACTCGATCACGCTGACCCATAACCACCTTTCCGAGGATGTTGATCGAGGCATTCTTAAGGCCGCTGTGCCAAGTATCAGGCTGCAAGATATTGAAGCATATTTTGACGATCTGGCGTTGAATGCTTTCAAAGGAACGACAAAAGCGAAGCTCAAGGTTGAACCATTCCCGCCGGGGCACCCTCATCAACTGGAGCGCCCCCGGGGTGTGTTCAAGATCAAGGCGATCAACTGGGCTGTGGATCAGATGAAAATTGAACGTGCGATCGAGCAATACCGTCGTCGCCACCCTGAATTGTTCGATCCACGCTGATACAGGCTGCATAAAGGATAAGGATTGTCTCTTGTTCCTTTATTTTATGGTTGGGTCGGTCAATTGCTAGTCTTGATTCTTTGCCTCCTCATGAGCCATCTCGCTCTTGGCCCAGAAAGGGATGATGACCGTCATCCAGGCGGGCATTTTCCTTGGGTCTACATCAGGTGTACAGCCAAGTGGAGGGGTGTCCGTCATTTCATTGATCAGGTAGAACTGGAAATTGTAAAGCTGTTCCATTGGTACCTTCAGGATCATGTCTGGATGCGTTGGATCAGCTTTGAGCGCGGCTTCATAAGACCTGGCACCACCACCAGATACCCAGAACCAGGAAATAGGATCTCCACCGGCCTCAATGAAATAGCGTTTTGTGAATCCGCCAGGGGCAAAAGTATTTTTGAACGCTTCCCCGGTCTCGGAAAAGCTGGCACCAAGGGTTTCTCTTGCTTCCGGTGTCAGTGTAATCGCGACATCAAAGCTGTCTGCATCAAATGAGCTCATGCAGACGGATGCGAAATCCGTCTTATGGAGGTTTACCACCGGTTCTTCCCGGTAAACAAGGAAGCCGCGACTGACAGTAGTAAAGCTGTCTTCGTCAAGAAAGGCACCATTCAATACGTAATCAGTTGAATTGCTGTAGGCATTTCCGTGGTATTTTTCCAGTTCTTCAGGCAAGGGCTCGGTAGCGAAAAGATAATACAGGGTGTAAAATGGCTGAATGCCCACGGAGATAAATAGAAATACCGCACCAGATAGCGGTAAGGCCAGAAAGCCAATTATCCCGCCGATGATATATTTTTTCATGGTGTCTCCCTACCCTTTGATGGATTGTTGAATTTCAGGAACAATGTATCGAACAAAAAGTGAACAGTAGATCACAGGTTGTTCATTTACAATTAACTTGTGCAAGCCTAGGGGCCACAGCATCTATCTTCCACCTTTTTTGAGGCGACAAAAAATTCAAAGGCTGTGAGCGGGATGCTCGCGGCCTTTTTTATTGGCCATCTTTCGTCTGCGTGAGGCAGGCACGGCCACGCGCCCGCCGGTGCGGCATCCGGCACATTCACGCAAAAACATAAATTTCGACGAAAGGACAGATGTCATGGAAATGACAGATCTGAAAGCCGCCATTGACGATTATACCGACGCGGCGGAAACCGGCCTTGTGGCAGTGAAAAACCGGCTGGATATGCTGGAAACCAAAATGGCGCGCCCAGGTGTTGCAGGCGATTATGGCCATATGGATGATGTGGAACATAAATCCGCTTTCTTTGATGGGTTCATCAAGAAAGGCGATACGGACGCGCTGAAAAATGTGGAAGCAAAAGCGCTTTCCACTTCTACCGGCGGTGATGGCGGCTATGCCGTGCCGATGGTGATCGACAGCGAGATTGAAAAGCAGCTTCGCCTGCTGTCGCCGCTTCGCGCCATCGTCAAGGTGAAGACGATTGAAACGTCTGATTATAAGCGCCTTGTGAACACGGGCGGTGCCGCATCTGGCTGGGTGGGTGAAACTGATACGAACCGCACAGAAACAGGCACACCAAGCCTTGAACAGGTTCAGATCACGCCGGGTGAACTGTATGCCAATGCGGCCGCAACCCAGCGCGCGCTGGATGATATGCAGTTCGATGCCGAGGCATGGCTGAATGAAGAGGTGGCGGAAGAGTTCGCGGCCCAGGAAGCGGCAGCGATCGTGAATGGCGACGGCACTGAAAAACCGAAAGGTTTCCTCACCTACACAACCGCGGCCACAGGCGACGATGCCCGTGCCTTCGGTCAGGTCGAGCATGTAGCAACGGGCGCGGATGGCGCGTTCCCGGGCACTAATCCGGCTGATATCCTGATCGATCTGGTGCATGCGCTTTCCGCACGATACCGCCAGGGTGCGCATTTCGTGATGAATTCGAAAACGCTCGCCATGGTGCGCAAGTTCAAGGATATGGACGGCAATTTTATCTGGCGTGCGGGCCTTGCTGAAGGTCAGCCGGATACGCTTCTTGGCTACCCAGTGGTGGAATGCGAAGACATGCCGGACGTGGCAACAGACAGCCTTTCCATCGCCTTTGGTAATTTTGAGCGCGCCTATACGCTGGTGGAACGCACGGGCACCCGCGTGCTGCGCGACCCCTATTCCAACAAGCCGTATGTGCATTTCTATGCCACGCGGCGTGTGGGCGGCGCGCTTGTGAACGATCACGCACTCAAGCTGCTTAAATTCGGCCTCGCATAAGCCGGATTAGTTTTTAGCTGCACAGGGCGGGGCTTCGGCTCCGCCTTTTTTCTTTCTTCTTCTTTTTTCAGATGATCGGGGATTTCTCTCATGCTGGCAAACCGGGTTCGCGAACTCACACAAACCACCGGCACCGGTGACATCACTTTGGCGGGCGCGCTTTCGGGGCATGTCCGTTTTTCTGACGCTTTCAACGTGGGCGACAGCGTGACCTATGTGATCGAGGATGGCGATAATTATGAAATCGGCACCGGCACGCTGCAGGCCGCCGATACGCTTGCGCGCACGCAAGTGATGGAAACGCTGGTGGGCGGTGCTTACACGGGTGAAGGCGCGGCGGCGATCAATCTTTCAGGCAACGCGCGCATTTTCTGTGCTGCCACGGCGGATTTTCTCCTGTCTCCCACCAAGGACGCAGACCTGATCCGAGAAGTGACACCGGACGCAGGCGTGACGGTGGACGGTGTTCACATGAAGGATGGCGTGCTTTCGGCCGTATCTGTGGCGGCAGCATCTGTGGGGGCGGATACGCTGACGGCTGGCGGGGCCACCTTCTCAGGTGATGCGGTGTTTGAAGGCCAGGTTACCTTCAATGGCGGCACGGTTCAGGTGAACTCGAACGAAGTGAATATCGGCGATAGCATCATTATGTTGAATGCTGACCTCGCGGGCGCGCCGACGCTTGATGGCGGGATGACCATTAACCGCGGCACAAGTCCGAGCAAATCGATCTTGTGGAAAGAGGGCGCAGACCGATGGGAGATTGATGACACCCTGAATGTTCTGGGGAACATTTCCGCAATGGGCGTGGCGATCGGTGGGGGATCTCAGAGCGACCCGTTCGAGGTTTATGGGGCAGGCGCGCGCCGCTTTTCAGTGCGCGAAGATGGGGTCATATCCTGGAATCCGGACGCGGTCGGCGGTGTTCTCTCATGGGATGCGAGCCGCGCGCTAATCACGACTAACGCTAATACGCAAAAGATGCTTTTGCGGGCGGGCGCGAGCACGTCGGTCACTCTTGATGATACGTCGAATACGATTGTCTTTAGCGGCAGGGCGACTTTCGCGGGAACCGTTACAGCGCTCGGGCGCAACGTAATAAGCGGCGACAATAGTAATAATGCGGCACTATTCACTGGAGAGGCAAACAGGTCATTTTCTGGTGCGACGATTGCGGGCCTTGGTGGGTCTTGGGATGGCGCTACCGTGGGGCGCATCAATATTCTGTCCGGGGCTGATACCGTAAACAAGGACGCTGGCGAGATCGAAGTGCTGGTCGCGTCAGGCGGTGTGCTGCGGCAAGTGGCATTATTTGGCAGCGATAAACTGACAACTCTTGGCGGAAGGCTTGCGCTTAGCAGCCCAATCCTGATGACCGGCACGCCGGGCGGTGCTGGCGCAGCTAACCGCTACATCAGTGGGGCCAGCAATGCGACAGACTGGTACACGAATGCGCCGGCGGGAGGGGCACACGTATGGGCGGTCAATGAAACGCAAGTACTTAAGACAAATGCTGGCGGGGCTTACGTTACAGGAATCATCAGTGTTTCCGGCGCTGTAATCACAAATACAGAATTATCAGCAGACACCCTATCCCCGGCTTCCACGAAGCTAAAAGTAGAGCCTTCATTCGGATTTACTGTCAGACCAAGAACCACAACTGGTGGATGGGCGAGAGGTTTGGTCCCTGTTGCTGACTCCACAGGTGCGCGACTTGGTGGTTCTGGTTATCTCGGGGATAACGAAACCCTCACATCCTACCACATCGGCTTTGGTCCTAATTGGTGGGGTGCGGATAGCAAGTTTAGTATTCTCCAGTCCGGGGATGTCGCCTTCACAGGAACTCTTACCATTGATCCGGGGAGCGAGGCTTTAAAGCTTAAGCCGGGTACAGTTGACCACACATACATGGCGTTTTATGCACGGACTGCATCCCCGAATACCCGGTCGGGTTATATCGGCTACGATGGGGCCGGAACCAATAACATGGTTTTCGTAAACGCTCTAGCAGGCGAGCAGCGCTTCCACAACAACGGCATGACTTGGCTTACAGCCAGCAGCACTGGGGCGGCCACATTCGCGGGTGCCGTTACAGTAGCAACTAACCACACAGTTCATGGGTTATTGATCGTCAACGGTGGGGCGAAAATCAGCGTTCAGAACAAGGTTGATGGCGGGAGCGGGCAAGGGATCTATCTTTGGGATATAGATACCACCTCTTATGGTATCTATATGGCACAAGCCGGGGCGCTAAAGTCTTTGAATGATGGCACGGCTTGCTCGTCATTAGATGGTCGCACAGGCTATCACACGCGAATTAGGGTCGCGGCCTCAAGCTTACAAGCCTTTATTGTAGAAAACAGCAATGAAACTGGATTGCTGTCCCTCACCGCCGACACAGGCGACCTTTACACCAAGGGCAATGTAAACGCTGGGGCTGGCCTCAAGGTTTTGGGCATGGTTAATCTCGGTTCGCCAACTGAATTGACCATATCTGCCGGAGCGATCACTGTTACCAAGTCATTCCACGGCGTGGACACAGAGGCAGATGCCGCCACCGATGATCTTGAGACCATCAATGGCGGGAGTGACGGCGACCGTTTGATACTCAAGGCCCAGAACGACACTCGATCCGTTGTTCTTAAGGATGGCGTTGGAAATCTCCGTCTGAACGGCGATTTCACGTTGGATAGCGTGCATGACACTATCGAGCTGATTTTTCTCGTAAATGTGTGGCAGGAGCTCAGCAGGTCTAGCAACTCGTAGCTACCATTCCTGAAAAACTGGCCTGACGGCGGCCAGCGCTGGGTGCCGCCTGGCATCAGCACCCATTGCCGTTATTTCCCGGAAGGGGAGTGGGGCCGGTAGGCACGCTCCCCTTTTTTCTGTCTATTTTTGAGGAGAAACCAACATGGCCAATAGCCAACCAACACTGACTGCCGACCAAGCGAAAGCAACCCTTCAATTTCTGGCCCGCACACAAATGCAGGGCGCGGAGATGCCTGCCTATGTGGATATTTTCAACGTGCTGACCGCGATTGCCAAGGCCGAGGCATCGCCCCCAAGGGAGGCAGCTACAGAGAGCACAGACGCCTGATAGCGCCTTAAAAATTCTGCTGGGCCGCAGTGTACTGCGCCGCGGCCCAACACCCTCAAGTTTCAATCACTTTTGCGGAGGCAAGGCATGGACCTGGCAGCATCCCCGATCAGCAGCGCAACAGTCGCAGGCAATCAGATCAAACCTTTTGATGGTACCACGACCACAGGTGCCGTGCAGGCAGAGGCTGATGTGCCCGAGCATACTGCCTGCGCGGTGACGGGCCTTTCGCCGTCTCGCCGCAGTCGTGTGAGCGAGAACAGGACCCTCGCACTGGCACCTAATCAGGCACCTTCCGCTATTCCCTTTTCAGCCCTTACGCAGAAAGTAGAAGCATGATCGCAGGCCCCCTTCAACTGTATGATAGTGCCGTACTGAGCCTTGTGGACGGCAGCAGAAAACCTTTGAGTCAGGAACCGCTGACAGCCCTGCTGCTCAAGCCCACCTATGTGCCGGACCTGGCGGCCCACACACAGCTGACGGACGTTGAGGCCCTTGAGGCCAACACTGGTGATTATCGCCGCCTTGCGCTAACAGGGCCCATCATTCGGGCAATGGCCGGTGGTGCGAGCTTTTCAAGCGACCCGATCAGCTGGGGCAATCCCGTCAGCCTGCCGCCGGTGAAATACCTGCTGCTGGCCTATGGTGCCCCAGGCACCTTATCGGGAAGCAGCAGCCTTCTGGGTGTGCTGGACCTGGCAGAGAATGCTCCTGCCGTGGAAGCCGTTCGGTCCAGCTTCACCGTAACCCCGCCAGCTGGCGGCTGGTTCATCCTTTCCCGCGCCTAAAAAATCCCCCAATTCAGGAATGTAGCATGACCCTTTATGCAAAAGACCCGGACAGCACGGTTGATTATAGCTTTGACTGGGCCGCCTGGCTGACTGCCGATGAAACCATCACAGCCACAAGCTGGACCATCAGCCCATCCGATAGCGGTGCCCCAAACCTGGGTGCACAAACAGCGGCGGGCACCGTTCAGGGCATTTTCCTTTCCGGCGGCGTGGCGGGCAACCGTTACCGGCTGACCTGCCACATTGAAACAGATGCCGGTCGCACCGGTGAACGCAGCCTCACCCTCAGGATCATGGAGCGATAAGATGCGAACGGAAACCCTTTCAGCTCCGGTGATGGAGCCGCTCCTTCTTGACGAAGTGAAAAACCATCTGCGCATTGACGGAACGGCTGATGATGCCGGGCTTGGCGCCCTGTTGCAGGCAGCGCGGGAAATGATTGAGACCCACACGGGGCTGTGCCTTATCAACAGGCGGCTCGCCCTTTATCTGGACAGCTGGCCCGGAAGCTTTGGCAAAATGCCCTGGTGGCAGGGTGTGGCCTGCGGCAGCATGGCTGCCTTTTCCCGGATGACGGAATATCTGCCCCTTGGCGTGCGCCCTGTGCAATCCATTGAGGCCGTAAGGCTTTATGACGCAGATGGCACCGCCACTTTGTGGAGCGCGGAAAATTACGACCTGAAACCGGGTCTGGAACCCGTGCTTTACCGCAAGAAAGGCAGTTGGCCACAGGCGGGCCGCAGCTTTGACGGCATCTGTATTGAGCTGACAGCAGGCTTCGGTGAAAGCTGGAACGATGTGCCCGCAGACATCCGGCAGGCGCTTCTTTTGCTGGTAACGTACCTTTATGAAAACCGGGGCGAGACGGAAGGCAAGGCCATGGCTGCGAGCGGTGCAAGCGCGATCCTGCAGCCCTACAGGAAGCTAAGCCTATGAGCCGCCAGCATCCCATCAGCGCGCGCCGCCACAGGATTACCCTGATGGGCGAGGAGCGCACACAAGGCGCGGGTGGCCGCACCTTTCAGCATATGCCCATTATTGCAGATGTGTGGGCGGCAGCAGAAGGCGAGGCAGCAAGCAGCCAAACCGCAGGCGGGCAAGCGCTGCTGGCAAGCGCCCGTTTCATCACCGGATACGATAAGTCTTACCTTAAAGCCCGCTTTCTGGACTGGCGGGGCATTCGCTACCGCGTGACCAACGTGAAGGCCACTGGCGTGGATGACCGCCAGATCGAGATCAGCGCCCGCCAGATAGCATAAAAGGACCATCCCATGACAGCATTTGCAGCAAGCCAGTTGCAGCAAGCCGTGTTCAGCCTGCTTAAGGCTGACGGAGCATTATCTGGCCGCGTGACAGGCATTTATGATGAACCACCGGCAGATGCCCGGCCGCCTTATGTGGCTTTTGGTGAAGGCCAGGTGGCAGATGCCAGCGTGAAAGACCGGGCCGGGGCCACCATCCGGTTTGATGTGCAGGTTTGGTCCGGCGAGGCCAGCCAAATGGACGCCAAGGAAATCATGGCGCTGGTGGATCAGGTGCTGGGCGGCAGCACACCGCCTGTACCGGGCTTTGATGTGACAGAAATTCGCCTTCAAAGCGCAACTGTCGTGCGCCAGTTCAGCGAAAGCGGCAGCCTGTATCGCGGCCGACTGAGCTATAGCGCGCGGGTGTTCAAAGCCGCCTGATCAGGGCTGTTTGCTTTTGCACTCTTTTTCAAGCTGTTCCAGCAGCACGGAAACATTCACTACATCCGGATGGCCCGCCTTGTAACCAAGGGAGACAAGCTTGTCCCGCGTTTTGTGGGCATCAGCCAGGCGTTGCTGGCAATCGGCCTCCTCGTCGGAAAGCTCGGCTTTTTCAGGTTGCTGCAGGTCGTGCAGGATGATGTTCACCTGATTAAGCCGTGTCTGCATTTCCGATGTCGTGAGCCGCAGCCTGCGTACCTCGGCCTTCAACTGCGTTACCTGATCTTCCAGAATCTGGATGCGGGCCTTGTCGGCTTCATCGGTTTCGGCAAAGGCGGCTGTATTGGTGAACATAAGGGTCGCGCACAAAAGCGCAGCAGACGCATAGCGCATGGAAATGTCCTTTAAAAATTTTGGCTAAAATAGCAACAGCCACGAAGGTGATCAAGACGCGCAGCGTTCTTTCAAATCTTCAAGCTTTGTCCGGGTTTTGATGATCTCCTGCATCAACTGTTCATAAAGCCGGTTGGGCGCTTTGGCATCGGTCGATTCGGCCCTTGCGTCCTCAATAAACTGAGGCACGTTTTTGATCTGGTCCTGAAGGACAGCAAGCTGCGCTTCATGTTCTGCGATTGTTCGGTCGCAATCCGTGTTCTGGTTGCTGGCCTGCGGTGCCGGCTTTGCCTGGCTTGGTGCCGCGTGGTTTGCCACTTGAACAAACGCGATAGCCGCAAGCGATAGGGCGATAACGCCCAAACAGATTTTGGTGAATAGATCCTGCATAATGCCCCTCCCATCAATCATGGCAGTGTAGGCAAGGCAGCGCGGGCTGGCAACCAAATAGTGTAAACTTAACCCTGAAGGGCAATGTCGCAGGCGCGTTCGCGGGCCTGCATGCCTTCTTCCAGCACCCGTTTTTCAAACTGCATCAGGCTGTGCACCCGGTTGTGAAGCGTGATGCTTTCCCCGTGGGACAGTTCAACCGTTACCGCACGCGGGCTTCTTTCAAGCCGTTTATCCAGGAAGGCGATCGCCTGCCGGTAGGCTTTCATGAAACCGATGCAGCGCGAGGTAACGCTGATCAGCGATCCGGTATCAAGGGATGCTGGCGGGCGAGATGCATAGGCGGGCGCCGATGCGGAAACCAGCATCAGGGCGACAAGGCAGCTTGCCGAAAAGCTTTTCAGAACAGGGCCTTTCATGCGGGCCATCGGGCACCTCCAGCGTTCGGAAAAACCAGCATACCACAAGTTCGTGCGGGGACGCACATCATTCATCATTCAACCGCTTCGTGGGGACACCCCACAAGGCGGCATTAACCCAACCCCAGAAACTTTTGTGAAAAGGAGAGCGTGCATGGCCGCGCAACAAGGAAAAGAACTGCTGCTGAAGATCCATGATGGAACTGACTATCAGCTGATTGGCGGCTTCACGTCGAACAACTTCACCATCAATGGTGAAACGGTGGATGTAACCACGAAGGATAGCGCCGGCTTCAAGGAATATCTGGATGGTGCAGGCGTGCGCTTCATTTCTACCACTGGTGAAGGTGTGTTCATGAATGATGCGGCCTTTGGCGTTGCCCATGGCTATGTGCTTGCGGGCACGCACCCGGATTGCCAACTTATCGTGCCGGGTTTCGGCACCTACACCGGCAGGTTTGCCATCAAAAGCCTGCAGATGACCGGCACGCAGGAAGGGGCTGTTACCTATAGCTTCGACCTTGAATCCGCTGGCGTGATTACCTTTGCGTAGGGCCCGCGCATGGCAAAGAAAATCTGCGGCGAAGCAAGCCTGAAGGTGGGCGCTCGCACTGTGCGCCTGCGCCTTGATATTGGCACCATGATGGACCTTGAAGACCATTTCGGTATGGGGTTGGTGCCTTTTCTTTCCACCCGGCTGCCTGAGTTCCGGCTGAAGGATATGGCGGTGCTGTATCTGGCCATGACGGGTGGTGATTTCGGTGACGATGATGCCTGCCGCAAGGCGGCTGAAACGCTTGTGAATGCAGGCCTTGCCGAAGTGGCGACGGCGATTTCAAGCTGTTTTGAGGCCACGCTTTCGCTTGGTGCCGGAACGCCGGAGGTACAGCCGGGCCTGGGAAAGCCGAAGCCAGCGCCCACCCGCGTGAAATAGCACAAGGTGAAGCCCAGTTTGGCTGGGCGCACATCCTTGAGGTTGGCTGCATGCTTGGGCAGCGGCCATGCGAGACCATGCGCCAGACCTTGCCTGAGCTTGATCTGGCCGTTCGCGGTTGGCAGCGGGCCAACGGCATCGACCCCGACCGGGAAACACCCCCAAGAGCAATGACATATTCACGCCTGCAGGAGCTGGCGGAAAGGAGCGAAGCCAATGGCTGAAACCACAACAGCAAGCGGTAGCGGTACAGAAGCCAGCAAGGGCGAGGGAAAATCCAGGCTGGCGACAGAGGCAGAAAGGCTGAAGGGCTTATCTGGAACGCTTGGTGAAGCCGCCGGTGTGATTGCAGGCATTCCGGGGCTTGGCAGCCTTGCCAAACCGTTTGAAGGCCTCAGTAAACTGGTGGGCGAAGCTGGCGGAATTGTCGCCAATGTTGCCACGGCCATCGAAGAAAACAAGGAAACGGGCGTGGTCGGGCAGGGCCTCGGCGTGGCTGAAACCCTTCTGGGTGCGCTTGCGGCTGGCCAGTCAGGCGAAGGTGGTGAAGGTGGTGAGGGCGGCGAAGAGGGCGACAGCACGCTACAGAAAATTCAGGAAAAAGTCTCCCAGCTTCGGTCTATCTGGGGCGAATACTACGAAGACCTGTTCGATAAGGAAGGCAAGCTGAACCAGGCGAAGGCCAAGAACCTGGCGCTTGAAGTAGGGGATGTGATCCTGGGCACCAAGAAGATGGCGGCGGTTCGCAAGGCGCTGGCCATCGGCAATGTTATTCGAAGCGGTGCGGAAGCGGTGATGACTGCGGCGGCTTCGGCACCTTTTCCCGCCAACCTGGTCCCCATCGCCAAGGCTGTGGCCTTGCAGGCATCCCAGCTTGGTATTGTGAAGGGCCAGGCGCATGACGGCCTTGATAAGGTGCCGTCAACCGGCACGTACTTACTTGAAAAAGGCGAGCGGGTGGTGGACCGGCGGCTGAACCGCGACCTGAGCGACTATCTGCGCCTGCAGGGCGGTAGCACGGTGAATTCGCGCGAAAATACCGTGAACAACAGCCCAAGTATCAGCCTCACGATTAACGGAAATGCCTCTGCCGATGCGGTGGAATCCAACCGCGGGGCGCTTGAAGGCATGATCCGGGACATCTTCGCCGACTATGCCCTCGAAGCCCCGTTTTAAGAAAGGCCCGCTATGACGAGCACCTACCTGCCGTCGTCACCCGCGCCGGCGACCTATGATTTCAAATCCAACTACCGAACCCAAACCAGCATGGCGGTTAGCGGCAAGATCCTGAGCCGCAAATACGGCGGCCAGTTTTATGAGCTGACCCTTGCTTACCCGCCCATGCGGCGGGACCAAGCCGCCCCCATCATTGCGTTCCTGGAGGAACAGGAAGGCCGCTTTGGCATTTTTCGGGTGCGCCTGCCGGACGATATGGCCGGTGTAACAGGCGTGCAGGTGGGCAATTTCGCGAACCTTGATGACGATCCGAACAAGAAGCTCTACCGCATCACAGCCTTAGGCGTGCCGCCAACCTTGCGGCCCATGCCGCTGACGGCGGGCAATGTGGTGACAAGCGGGGTCGAGATGCGCTGTTCGCTCAAGAACGATGTGCAGATGATCACCCTTGGCAACAAGGGGCTGGTCAGCCTGCGTATCAACCTGATCGAAAGGGTTTAGGCATGCTGGATATTCCTTCTTCCGTGGCCATAAAATTGGCGACAGGCAATGTGCGTATCGCGTGGCTTGTTGATATTGCCGGGGTTTTGTACCTGACCGATTTCGAGCGAGACATCAGCTTTGGCGGCAACAGCTTTGTCAGCCAGGGCGATGTGCTGAACCTGCCGGATATTGTGCGTGAACGGGGCATCAAGCTTCAGGGATACAGCATCACGCTTTCTGGCGTTGATGGCTTTATCCCCGCCCAACTGGCGGCCGCGAACCGCACGGGCCAAAGCTGCGCCATTTATCTGGCGTTCCCCGATGCGGATGGTTCGCTGCCTGCTTCGGATGTGATCCGGCTGTATAAGGGCACCTTCCATAGCTGGAGCGTGCGGGAAAGCGAAACCAGCGTCACTGTGACGATCCAGATCACCAGCCCCTGGTCAAAGCCCGACCTGACGGCTGGCCGGATCACCAGCAACGACAATCAGACACAATCCTATCCGGGCGACAAGTTTTTCGAGTTTGCGCACGAAGAGCGCGACAACCTGGGCTGGGGAGGCAAAGCATAATGGGTTTGTTATCATTCATCGGCGGCCTTCTGGGCCTTGGCGGTACGCCCAGTACACGGGCCATTCAGGTTTCAAAGGCATCGGCTGCGTCGGGCCTGCCGATCATTTATGGCCGCCGCAAGGTGACGCCGATCAAGGTTTTCAAAACCGTATCGCGCAACAATGCGCCTTTGGATGTCCTGGGCGAAACCTATGACCACAGCTTCATCACCCAGTCGCCAAGCGAATATGAAGAGACCCGCAAAAGCTTTGATTGGCTGCACCGCATTGATGTGTGGGGGCAGGGTAAGATTACGGCGATCGAGAAATTCTGGCTGGACGGCGACGAAGCAACGATTTCACGTTTCAAAAATCGTCCTTATTTTCGCGCGCTCAGCAACTATGGCAGCGACAGCCAAACGGCGATGACAGCCCTTACGGCCGCTTCCGGCCGCTGGACCGTTAGCCACAGGGGACTGGGTGTGGCCTATACATGGTCGCGTTTTTATAACTCGTCGAAGAAGCCGCAGTTTAACGCGGAGCCGAACCTGAAAGCGCAGGTGAAGGGGATGGGTGTGTATGATCCGCGCAAGGACAGCAGCCAGCCGGGCGGGGCAGGCAACCAAACATTCGCTGACCCCTCATCATGGAGCTATAGCGAAAACCGCGCGCTGCTGGTGCTGAATTACCTGACCAGCGACTATGGGTTTGCCGCTCCACTCGCTGATGTGGATGTCCCGAGCTTCATGAAAGCGGCCGACCAGTGCGATGAGCCCGCCACCATCCCGGCGCGCAGCACGAACACGACCGGTGGCATCATTCCCAATTATTGGGATAGGCGGAATGGTGAATTTATCGACATTCTGCCGGATGAGCCTTTTTTGAACCACCGGGAAAACCAGGTGGGCACGTCGCAGCCGCGCTGGCATGCGTCAGCCGAGCTGGACCCAAAGCTGGGTGTGATCAAGAACCTGAAGCTGCTGCTGGAAGGCTTTGGCTGGGCGCTGACATGGTCAAACGGCAAGCACCGGCTGGTGCTTGAAGATGCCGTGGCGGCCCCGGTGGCCACCTTTGGTGAAGACAGCATCATGGGCGGCTGGACCAGCGACCACGGCATGCGCGACGGGCGCTGGAACCGGATAACGGTTGAGTTCCCGAACGAGAATAAGGATTTCGAGCAGGATACGGTTTCCTGGCCGGAAAAAGGCAGCACCCAGCACAATACCTACCTTGCCGAAGACGGTGGTGAGGAGCTGCACAAGGTTGAGCAGGTTAGCACCATCACCGATTATTATCGCGCGCAGGCCTATGCGGAATATCTGGTGCGGAAAAGCCGCGTGGGGCACCGCATCAAGGGCATGCGGCTGGCGCCAGAGGCTATGCTGCTGGAGCCGGGCGATGTGATCGCCATCGATTATGCCGCCAAGGGCTTCGTGGATGACTGGTTTTTCGTTGAACGGGTGTCTGTCAGCCGCACGCTTGAGGTGTCGGTAGACCTGCTGAAATATGATGCCACGGTTTATGATCCCGATGCCCGCACCGATGAGCCGGTTGATCTGGGCAAGGACAGCCCCGATCTGTGGCTGGACCCACCCGCAGTTCAGGATTTGAATGCAGTACCTGTTGAAGAAACCAAGGCGGATGGCAGCGTGATCAGCGGCCTTGATGTTACCTGGGATGCGCCAGACGCCACTGTGGGGATTGACCGGATCGAGCTTGCATGGCGGGTGCATGAAGGCCCAATTGTTGATGGGCTTACGCAGCAGGATCACACGGCAGATGGCGATTATGTAAGCCAGGCTTATGTAGCCCGGGACGTAACCAGCTACCGCATCATGGGGCTGGCTGACGACAAAAATTACGACATTCGCGTTGTTTACTGGACCCAGCGGGGCCAACGGTCGGACGAGGCGGTGAAAAGTATCAACCTGATTGCTGCCAATTCCAAACTGGATGGCATCGACGACGGCGCAACGCGGAATGTATTTCTGGGTGCCTATGATGACAACTACACCTATGTAACCGGTGACGTGGTGACCTATGAGGGCAGTAGCTATGTTTTCGCCGCAACCGCTGCAGTAGGGGTGGACCCAACAGACGCTACCTATTGGGCACTGCTCGCTGCAGCGGGCACACCTGTGCAGGTTGAATATTCGGCGGTTAACCCACCAAGTAGCCCGCAAGTGGATGCAGAATGGCATTCGGTGTTCAACCCGGGCGCAGACCTTTACATGCGCCAAAACACAGGGGGCGGCACCTGGACAGATGCCATGCGTATCGTTGGTGAAAACGGTGCAGATGGTGCCAATGGGGCCAACGGGACGAACGGCAGCGACGGGTCTGACGGCAACTGGGTGGATTACCGGTTCCGCCGAAGCGTTTCGCAGCCGGGTACGCCAAGTGGCACAAACCCAAGCGGCTGGTACGATGGGCCGCCTTCGGGGTCGAACCCGCTGTGGATGGTGAAGGCCACCAAAACCTATTCCGGCAGCCTTGTGGGTTTCTGGTCTACCCCCATTCAGCTTAACGGCAATGACGGGGAAGGTGGAATTTCTGTTGTGCTGACAAACGACAGCCACACGGTAACGACCGCGGCGGATGGCACGGGAGGAAGCTATTCTTCTGCGGGCGGTGAAATGAAGCTTTATGTGGGAACCACTGAAGTTACATCCGGTGTCAGCTATTCAATTCCGTTGAAAACCAGTGGATTGTCGATTTCGATCAACAGCAGCTCCGGCGTTTATACGGTGACGGCATGTTCCCCAGATCAAGCAACGGCCACCTTGCGCGCCACTTATGGTGGGCAGTCCTATGACAAGATCTACACAATTGCCAAAGCGAAAACCGGTGGCGGGTCAACAGCCCGGTCAGCGTCAACCCCTCTTCAAACGCCTTACAGTTTTTCAAGCGCCAGCTATCAGCAGCAGGGTGGAACCATAACGCTTGATGTGGGGCCAGATGGTACCATTTCTGGTGTTTTTGCCATCGGCTTCGAGACCACCGGGAATACTGTACTTTACGGCGAAATGCAGTATCGCCCAGTTGGTGGCAGTTGGGCGACGTTAATCTCCGCACAGAGTGCCGCTGCCCCTGGAGAGCCCGGTTTTCTGATCGGCAGTACGCAGGTTGCTTTTTCTGGTTCCCAAGCAAGCTATGAGTTCCGCTTCAGGATGAAGAGGAGTGGTACGAATCCTACAATAATAGGTACGCCCACCATCAAGGCAAGCTGGACCAACGCCTAACTCCCTCATTACAGGATATATCATGACCCAAGAGTATTTGGCCCGGTGGGGCCGCCAGTTTGCGGGCTGGTTCAAAAAACGCACAGCGGCCACGGCATCAGCCATTGGCCGCTTTTTTTATACGCGGCCTGCGCTGAAGCGAGGGGCCTTGGCGCTTGGCCTGCAGCAGCTTGTTCTGCTGCCGCTTGGCCTGTTGGCGAATGCGGCAGATCCGGGCCTGATGGACGTATGGGCAGCGCTTATAGGCCTGCAGTGGAGCGTGTTCCTCATCGGCCTTTTCTGGGGCATGGGGGCCGAGCGCGCCGCCACCGATTGGGACAGTGTTTTCGCGCTGCCCCCCCTCAGGTCATTCGATTTCTGGTGCTGGCACGCGCTTGAGAAGAAGCGCTTTTCGGCTGTGCTTGTTGCCCTGTGCTCGGGTCTGTTTCTCGCTGCATTCACGGGGGCGCTGTGATGGGCACGCAGGCTTTCAAGAAAGAATATCACGCCCATGCGCACACCGCAGTGCTTGAAGGCAGCGAAACTGCAAACGCGGCGCTGTTGAAGGCCACGCTGGCGCTGGACCGGATCGAGCGCCACGAAGAGGAATGCGGCCGCCGCTGGGGCCTTGTTGTGAAGCTTCTGCTGGTTGCGCTGGCGCAGCTTGGCGGGCTTCTGGTGTTTCTGATCACCGATAAACTGGGGTGGTTCTGATGTGTGTGGGCATTTATCCTTCCATGGCGCTGTCGGACAATTTCCGCCTGCCATATTTCACCAAAAGCCAGACAGCGGAAAAGCTGGGGCTTTATAATATTCCGCGCGAGGTGTCTGAGGTGGCGAACCTGAAGGCCCTGTGCGAACGCGTGCTGGAACCGTTCGAAGCCCGGCTGAAGGGCCGCGTTCGGATTGTCTCCGGCTTTCGCACCCAAACGCTTAATCGACTGATGGGCGGCCCGCGGGATAGCCAGCATCTGCTGGGGGAAGCGGCAGACTTTATCGTTGAAGGTATGCCAGCATACACGGCCGTCTTCACCCTTGCCGCGCAATCAGACATCCCGTTTGACCGGTTGCGGCTGGCGCACCGCGCCTGCCGAGATGGCAGCACAAAAAGCTATATCCATGTGTCGCACCGGCGCATGGATGACAATGGCGGCCTTGTGGAAACCGTATTCCAAACAGGTGAAGGCCGCCGCACGCTGAAGGGTATCCACAGCGTTGAGGCAGAAAATAGTGCGACCGCATCGTAAAAGTTGTTTTTTAAGCAACCTTTGATAATGTTTGGGAAAATTTGGCCAGGGGAGGATCATCATGGCAGACACTGAGCATCAGGAAAACACAGACAGCGAAGGCTTGCCGCGCATGACCACACCAGCATTTCTGGAAACGGTTATCACCCCGGTTCTGCAAGATCTGGGGCGGGAAACTGTAGCCTTGGATAGCCCCGCGGCTGCCAAGCTGTTGATGATGACTGCCTGCCATGAAAGCGCGGGCCTTTATTACCGCCGCCAGGTGGGTGGTGGCCCGGCTTTGTCTTTCTTCCAGATCGAACCCGGCACGCTTGAAGACCTTTACACCAACTTTCTTGCCTATCGCCCGCAATTTAAAGCCGTGCTGGATAGTTATTTGCCAGCAGGGATGAGCCGGATAGACGCCTTGGCAACGGAAGATCGGTATGCCTGCGCGGCTGCACGCCTGCTTTACTGGCGGCACCCTGCGCCGATCCCGGCCGTGACCGACGACGAAGGTTTGGCCCAATACGCCAAGGAGTATTGGAACACGGCTTTGGGCGCTGCAACAGCGGAAAATTATCTGGATGATTTCAAGCGTTGGGGCCCGGCACCCGCGCCCAAAAGCTGGGCGGCCTAGGGCTCTTTCCCTGACCTGACCCCACCTTAAAACTGCATCGGAGACATCTCATGGGCATTCCCGTGATCGATACCCTATTGGATATTGTCAAAGGCCCGCTGGACAAGCTGGTGCCCGACAAGAACGAGAAGATGCGCTTCACCCATGAACTGGAAATGGCGCTTTTGAAGGCCGGGCTTGGCCAGATGCAGATCAACAAGGCGGAAGCACAGCACACATCCGTGTTTGTGGCCGGCTGGCGGCCGTTCATTGGCTGGGTGTGCGGCCTTGCGCTGGCGTGGCATTTCATGGGGGCGGATGTCCTGGGCTGGCTGCGGCTGGCTTTCTTCCCCGATATGCCTGCCCCGCCTGCGCTGTCGGGCAGTGAAACGCTGGTGACAGTGCTTCTTTCCATGCTGGGGTTGGGCGGTTTGCGAACAGTTGAAAAGCTCAAGGGTGTGAGCCGCGAGAAGTGGAAATAGAAGGTGGCAATTTTTGCAATTAGATCAAGCGTTGGGCCGGGAGGTCGGAACGCACGGCCTGACATTGCGCTGGTGCAAATGGCGCTTAGAAAGTTGGGGCTGTTTTCAGGTAAAATTGACGGCCAATACGGCGCAATTTTAGGCAAGGCCCTTGGGCGTTTCCTTGTGCAGAAGGGGGCCTCGGATACCGTTTTATCGCCGGGTGGGGAGGGAATGAAGGCGCTTGCCGCAGCTGTTCCTTCACCTTATCAGAAGGTTCAGGCTTGGAGGCAGACGCCTTTTTTGTTCGTAGTGACGGGGACAGCAGCGACTGATCCTTGGCAGCGCGGCGAATACACTTTGCCGGACACCGAATTTGACGCCCTGAAGCGGGCGCTGAGACAAGTTGCCTTCGTGCGCCAACTGGGATTGTCTGTCGCTGAAACATCGGTGACGACAGACGGTCGTTTCATGGTTCGGCTGGCTTTTCCCGGTGTAGAGTTTGTCGACCCCTTTTCTGCCAATCTTACCAAGCGGCCTCCTGCCGCTTTTCTGCGACTTCTGCAGAATGATTTGCCTATGCGGGGCTGGCAGACTGTGGCGGGCACAGAACTGATTTTCAAGACCACCAGAAGTTGGCCGGTGCTGAAACAGTCAAAAGATGTGACGCTGGACCAGCTTGACCTGATTGGTTTGAAGCGACGTCCTTCGGAGCCTGTTCTTGCAGCCTGTTCCGCTGCCATTGCCACCAGCCTTTTGTCTGACAAGCCGGATAAAAAGCAGGCGAAGGAACTGATGCAGTGTTTTGGACGCGACCGCCTGACCATGGAACAGAAGGCGCAACTGCGAACACAAGCGTGTGCGAATCTGCAGCGAAAATGGCATGCAACCCTTGGACATCTTGGAAGGGTACATGACGCTCTGAATTCCATTTTGCCTCTTTATACCCAAGCACATATCAAGCGCGTTCAAATGAGCCGTAACTTTAGGGCGCGAACGGCGGAAAATTTGGAGATAGGATTGCATAATGCACCGGCCGTCGACACTGCCAAGACGATTTCCGATATTTTGCGAGGGAACAAGACGCTGGGTGAAATTACAGGGAATATCGCAACAGGGACGGATGCACCTGATGCCGCAATCCATTTTCTGGAAAGTATAGGCAAGGAAACGGCTGTCGGTGTCGTGAAAGCCTTTGATCTGGCATCTCTTTGGCTGGATACGAAACGGACATTTGAAAATGCCCTGAAGAATACTACTGAGCTACCGGAATGGTACCGACTGGTCGATTTGCAGCAGCAACTGTGGATCGGATTTTACAATGGTTTTGCGGAACTTGAAGAGATATGGCCAGAACAGGTGCGTTTGTTGCAAGCGCTGCATGCACAAAAATGTCCCATTCCAACCGAGGATGCAGAAGCTGTCTGGGTTGATCTTTTGAGCTTGCACCGAACTCTGTTTTCCATGCAGCCAATCTTGGATGTTGATGAGTTTAGTCGCCTGCCTGATGTGCGTGGTCAGCGGGACAAGCTTCTTGTTTGGCAGAATGAGTAAGCCCCTAGGCCCTTATCTGAAGCTGTTGGAGGCCAGGAAAGGGCACTGCGAGAAGTCTATCTCTTGTTTCGGCAGGTCTTCCGCTGAGACAGGCATTTCATTGTCCCTGTTTTGGAAAGAGATCAATTTCCGCCGAAAGAAACCTAGTTGATCGCTGATTGTTTCGAGCTCGGCCCGGGGGTAGGGTTCTCCCCACTCTGCCATGCGCGACAATATGATATACTTTAGTTCTCTTAGCCTTTCCGGGTCTGGGTGCTCTGTGTTTTGTTTGAGCAGGCAATAAAGAAGGTCTCGACGCTTCACAGCTTCCTGCCCCTGTAGAAGGGTTAATATCCTCTGTGCAGTAGCCAGTTCGTCACGGCGAGTAAGGTTGGGGTTTAATTCCGAAGTTCGAAGCATGTGAAAGGCTGGGTCCAGCAGCCATGCTGCTGCTGTTCCGGCGTCAGTGTAATTCTTTGAGAACCGAGATATTTCGAGCATCCAATCCAGCGCTACACTGTTGCCATAACGGTGTTTGATGCGCCCGGTGCGCATGGCAGAGGCAATCTTTGCGCCTTCTTCAGGCCCTTTGATGAAAATATCCGCCAAGATGGTTGCGGTGCCTGGAGCGGTGGGCACAGGAATGTATTCCTGAATGAGTTCCTCTATTGCCTTTTCCAGTCCTTTCCGGTTGTAAATTTCATGGGGTAGAAGGCGGTTTTTTTCGGTGACAAATAGCAGCATGGAGGCAATATGTTGGTACGAGCCGTCGGGCATCATTTTTTCGATGATCAATTGGCCGGGGTCGTCCCGGTTCTTTGGCTTTGTGCTGGTAATTCGGCGATCGTTGTCTAGCAGAATACCGATGAGCTTTCCCGGCTCCATCTCATGGATTCGCAGCCGCAACGCCTTATAAACAGAAGGCCCTATCATATAGGCGTCATAGATGGTGTCCTCTAGAATGTCGTCGGCTTTAGTTGCCTGTGCAGTTGCTGAAGCCCCCATAAAGGACAGGATGAACAGGCCGATACCAAGCAATGCAGCATAACCAAAGCGCACGAACAGCTCCTCATGTTTTTACCTTGATTGTAAATAGACAATCTTAAGCTACATGTGCAAGGGGAATTGAACAAAAGGGGAACGTATTGACAGCCAATCGCTGTCAGGGCGTGCGGCTTTGCTCTGGCGTGGCTGTGCAGCCATCGGCTTTGGAAAGAAGGGTGTGCTCAGAAATTCTTGAGGATGATCAGCTTCTGTTTCAGTGCCTGCTTGGTGTGTTCATAGGCGATATGCAAATCGAAAAACAGGCTGTCCATTCGGCCTTCGTCCTCTTTGCGGGCGCAAATTTCCAGCTTTGGCAAGCGCGTCACCCAGATTGCTCAGTTCGACAGTTTGGTTAAAGATACAGCCAAAACCTATAATAATGCACTTAAGACTACACTGGAGGTGCCACGTCTGGATGAGTTGAGTGATTTGAAGCGAAAGCTGTGGATTGCTTTCTATAATGTCTATGCAGAGGTGGGAGAAGTATGGGCGGATCAGATGGCCCTGATAAAGGCGCTCCGGGCACTTCAACTGAACCCGCCTGATGATGCCAGTCTGGAGAAGTGGCAATATCTTTCTTTGCTGGAACGCTCAATGTATCACTATCGCCCGGTTTTCTGAGGCAGAGAATGCATTGCTACCGGAAGGTACCATCTGACAGATATGGGCACTGCGAGAAGTCAATATCCTGCGTGGTCAGGTCAGCCGCGGCGATTGTCGGAGGCCCTTGAAATACCAATAACCCCCGGTACCATAAGCCGATTTGATCCTGCAATGCTTTAAAGTCGGCTTCGGGGTAGGGTTCCCCAAGGTCTTTCATCAGGGAAAGGACCGAATAGCGAAGCTCTTGTTGCTGATCAGAATCTTCCGGGCGTTCTTTCTGCGTTAGCAGGCAATAGACCAGACCACGATGGTTGAAGGCTGTATCCCGGTAACTCTGGACCAGGATTTGATTGGCGCCGATCAGCTCTTTTTGTCTGGGCAGCGGTGGCGTTTCCGCCTTTTCACGGATTTTTCGGAAGGCTGGATCCCAAAGCCAGGCTGCAAACGTGCCGTAATGTGCTGCAGCATTTCCATAGTGCGCGGCTATCCTCATCCATGCCAGGGCAAGGTTGGGTGGGCCAGCGGTGTCGATCTCACCGTTTTTCAGTTGTCGAGCAATTACAGCGGCCCCTTCAGGCCCTTGCATGAAAAAGGTTCCCAGTTTTTCAAGGGTTCCCGGCGCCAGTTTTAATCGGGGAAGTTTTTGGAGGACGGCTTCGACCGCCTCCAGCAGCTCTTCTTCGCTGTACGCCTCGTGTAATAGTAAGTTTGGGTGCTCGAAGGATACAGGTCGAACGAGTTCATACTTTCCGGGGTATAGCTGTTTTTCCAATATGTAGTCGCCGGAATCTGCGGGCTGTTCCGTAACGCGGTATCCGTTCTCAGCGAGCATGCCAGTGAGCAGGAACAATCCAATCGAACGCATGTCCTCCGTCAGTTTCTTATAGAGGGTAGGCCCAATCATATAGGCGTCATAGGTGGTGTCCTCTAGGATGTCGTCGGCTTTGGTTGCCTGTGCAGTTGCTGAAGCACCCATAAAGGACAGGATGAACAGGCCGATACCAAGCATTGCAGCATAACCAAAGCGCACGAACAGCTCCTCATGTTTTCGCCTTGATTGTAAATAGACAATCTTAAGCTACATGTGCAAGGGGAATTGAACAAAAGGGGAACGTATTGACGGCCATTCGCTGTCAGGGCGTGTGGCTTTACGCTGGTGTGGTTTTGCAGCCATCGGCTTTGGAAGGAAGGGTGTTCTTAGGAATTCTTGAGGATGATCAGCTTCTGTTTCAGCGCCTGCTTGGTGTGCTCATAGGCGATATGCAGGTCGAAAAACAGGCTGTCCATCCTGTCCTCATCCTCTTTGCCAGCGCAAATCTCCAGCTTCGCCGCAAGGTGCGCCACCTTTTCCGCGCCGAAGGTAACCGACGCTGATTTGAACTGGTTCGCGAACATGTAAACGCGGCTGCATTGCCGCGCCTGCACGGCTTTGCCCATCTCTTCCAGAAGGCTGGGAGCTGCAATCAGATAGTCCTCGATCAGCCCCACCATGCCCGATTTCAGCACGCTGTTATATTCGCGGAACGTATCCCAGTTCACGGCTTCCATCGTTTCCATGAAGATGTTTTCTTCATCCTCTGCCACAACGGATGGTTCTTCCCCGGTCAAATGCCGTCCCAGCATCACTTCAACGCTCACGCGATCTACCGGCTTTTTGATGCAGTCTGTCATGCCAACCTTCATATAGGTGGCGTTTTCCGGGCCGGACATTTTGGTCGTAACAGCAAAGATCGGAATGGCCTCTCGTCCAGCTTCCTTTTCCAGCGCGCGAATGCGTTTGGTGGCCTCAACCCCGTCCATCACCGGCATCATGATGTCCATGAAAATCATGTCATAGTGCGTGCCTTCGCCCAGGGCTTCAAGCGCCAGGCTGCCGTTTTCCACATGATCGAAGGTGATTCCCATCTCGCTCAGTGCCCGGCCAAGGATTTTCATCATCACCGGCATGTCATCGACAATCAGGGCATGTTTGGCGGCAAGGGATGGCTGAAAGCCGTTCTGGCCCGGTTCCATAACGTGTGCAGCGTTGCGCATTCGTCATTTGCTCCCGCAAATATCCGTCAAAAAACATCAATGCAACTGCCTGAAAAACATCGGCCGGGTTTGTGGCCCTGCCGCGCGCCTGCACCCTATTTGCCCTTGAAATCTAATCAAAAGGTTAAAGGTAAAATTTTACTAATCTTTCGGTTGGGTGGGGCCTACATATTTTGCAGCAGAACCAGCTCTTTCTTAAGGGCGTGGCATGTGCGCTCGTAGGCCAGATGCAGATCGTGAAAGGTGGGCATGGCATCGCGGATGTTGCCGTTCTTGCCCATGATTTCCAGCTTTGCTGCCAGGTCGGATACAATCTCGGCCCCAAAAATCTGGCTGGTGGATTTAAATTTGTGGGCGTGGAACTGCACGTCTTCGGGGTTGTTTTCCTTGATGGCGTCACCAATTTCCGCCAGCAGATCGGGCCCCGCAATCAGATAGTCCTTCAGGAATTTCTTGAAATTGTCCTTCAGGATGGCGCGGTATTCATTCAGCGTCACCCAATTCAGGATATCAAGCTCGTCACCATTCTGGATGGCAGCAGCTTCCGCCTCTACCTCTTCTGTTTTCCGTTCAACGCTCAGGTGCTTTTTCAGCACCATCGACAGGTTCATGTTGTTGATCGGCTTCTTGATGACATCTGTCATGCCTTCGGCCAGATATTGATCCATGTCGCGCTCAGAAACGCGGGCTGTAACAGCGATAATGGGGGCCGCTTTATAAAAGGCGTTCAGCGCGCGGATCGCTTTCGTGGCCTGCACGCCGCCCATGCGCGGCATCAGGATATCCATCAGGATCAGGTTATAGTCCTTTTCCTTTGCGGCCTCGATCGCCTCTTCACCATTTCGTACCATTGAATAATGCACAGGGAACTTGTCCAGAAGCTGTGCGATAATCTGGCGCATCACAGGATTATCTTCCACGATTAACACAGGCGGCCCTTCTGCAATTTCCGGCATGGCCACCATGCTTTCTTCTGTGGTGGCGGCTTTCTCGCTGGCGTTTGTTTCGGCTTCGTCGCTCATGGGCATGATGGTTCGATGCTAAAAGGTTTATCGGGTTTGTCCTGCTCGTTATCGAGTATCACTGAACTGGCCCCTTGAGGCAACAAATTCATACTGCATTCATGGCTTGCGTTCGATGCTGGGGCTGGCACAATGTTACCGGCAAGACAGAAAGGGCAAGCCCATGATCAGACCTATCCTCGCCTTACTTATGATGCTGGCCCTGGCCGCCTGCGTGGACGAAGAAGCGCCGGATGGCCGCACGGCCGCCGACGTGCAGCCATCTGATTATGTGAAGATCAGCCGGTCGGCCTGCTTTGGGGCATGCCCGGTGTTTGACCTGACACTTTATGGCGATGGCCGGGTGGTTTTTCACGGCGTTCGCTATACGAAAATGCAGGGCCAACATTCAGACCGCTTCAGCACTGGCACGTTTCTGGAGGCGATCAGCGCCATGGAAGCACGTGGTTTTGCTGACCTGAAAGACAATTACACCCGCGATAGCTGCAAGGTGTGGGCAACAGACCATCCTTCGGTGCGCGTTGAGGTGAAGTCTGCTGCATTAACCAAATCGCTTGATTGGTACACCGGCTGCCGCGGCATTGAGGAGCGGGCGCAAATCGATGGCCTGGTGGATGAGCTGGAACGCATTCTGGAAGTTGAGCGTTTCATCGGCACATCGGCCGAACGCAGGGATATGCGGCGCCCATAAAGGCCCGGCTTAAAACAGAAAAAACAGGGCAGGCACTTTGTATCTGGGCATCTAGGTATTGGGTGTTGGATATCTGGCGGCGGTGCCTGTGTCTTTACTGACAGCTTTATTCATTTTCGGTTCAGGGCCAGGCTTCCATAAAGGGGTCATAGCAAAAAACGAATGAACGACAGCAAGCTGTGAGGAAAGCAAAATGACATACCAGAATCTGATCGGTAACGACTATGTATTCGATGGCTCCGGCTCGGACAGCACTTTCCGGGGCGGCTTTGGCGATGATTTCCTGGTGGGCGGCAGCGGGGATGACTATCTGGTCGGCCGCGACGGTGACGACTTTATCGTGGGCGGTGGCTTTTATGACGGTGTGGGCGATATTGACTGGTTCGGTGACGGTTCGTTCGACCAGCCGGCTTCGCTCGACGGTGTTTGGGCCGAGGGTCGGGATACCCTGGTTGGCGGCGCGGGTGACGACACGCTGATCGGCGGCGCGTGGGACGACAGCCTGGTGAATGATAACGGCTGGTATGATTACGGCGAAGAGGTTTCCGCCGATGTATATGCGGCCACCTATCCCTATGACTATCCTGAAAATGTGATCTGGGCCGGGTCTGGCAACGATGTGGCGGTTGGCGGCAACGCAGCCGATGTGATTGGCGGCGGCACGGGCGATGATGATCT
>JABXIV010000290.1 GCA_013372925.1 Alphaproteobacteria bacterium | reverse complement strand
CCTGAGAAGACGCTGGATAAACTTTCTGACCCTGACTTGAAAATTACCCATTATTTCTGCGTCCCGCAGATGGCAGTAGCGCTTCGGGGCGCGGACAATTTTAATCCGGACCGCTTGCGGAATATGAAGGCCATCTTCACGGGCGGGGCCCCGCACCCGGAGGCGCAGATCAGGGAATGGCTGGCGGACGATATCCCGATTGTGGACGGCTACGGCATGAGCGAGGCAGGCACCGTTTTCGGCATGCCGCTGGATATGGGGTTGATTGACCGAAAGGCTGGCTGCGTGGGTGTTTCCACACCGCGCCTGCAGGCAAGGTTGGTAGACGCAGAGGGTAGCCCTGTTGCCCCCGGCGAAGCGGGTGAACTGCAACTTAAGGGGCCGAACATCACATGCGGCTATTGGCGCCGAGAGGCTGATTTCAAGGCAGCGTTAACGGGCGATGGCTGGTTCCGGACCGGGGATATCCTGACGCAGGATGAAGACGGTTTCTTTAAGGTGACCGACCGCAAGAAAGACATGTTTATCTCAGGCGGTGAGAATGTTTACCCTGCAGAGGTTGAGGCGCTGCTGATCAAATATCCAGGCATTGCTGAGCTTGCCATTGCAGGTGTGCCGGATGATCGTTGGGGCGAAGTGGGCTGCCTTTTCTATGTGCCGAAGGCGGGTGAACTGGCGCTTGCGGACATCGAAAAATTCCTCGATGGCAAGCTCGCGCGCTACAAGGTGCCGAAACGGATGCTTGCCTTAAAGGAATTGCCGCGCAATGGTGTTGGCAAGGTGTTGAAGCATGAGCTTCGGCGCATGGCTACAGACTAATGGATAAGGTGGAGTGTCCAGCGTGATTGACCTCGAAAAAACAGTCGCAATCGATGTCCATGTTCATGCCGAAGTGTCTTGCACGGACCCGGAAGACCCAGTGATGGGTAAGTTTTTCGATGCTGCCTCGGCCTATTTTAAAGCCCCGCGCCAGCGCCCAACCATGCAGGAAACTGTTGACTATTATCGCAAGCAGAATATGGCCTTTTGCCTGTTCACCGTGGACTGTGAAGCAGGCCTTGGGGCGAAGCGTATCAGGAATGAAGAAATCGCCGAACTAGCGCGGGATAATTCTGACGTTGTTATACCCTTCGCGTCGATTGATCCCCACAAAGGCAAGATGGGTGCCCGCGAGGCACGCGATCTGATCGAAAATTACGGGGTAAAGGGCTTCAAGTTTCATCCGCCGATGCAGAACTGTGACCCGGCTGACCGTATGGCCTACCCGATTTATGAGGTGATTGCCGAATACGGTCTACCAGCCATTTTTCATACCGGCCATTCAGGCATGGGGACCGGCCTTCGCGGTGGCGGCGGTGTTAAGCTGAAATATGGCCAGCCAATGCTGGTGGATGAAATTGCTGCCGATTTTCCGGATATCGATTTCATCCTTGCCCACCCCAGCTGGCCTTGGACTGATGAAAGCCTGTCGATGGCGTTGCATAAAGCCAACGTCTATATAGATCTTAGCGGATGGTCGCCCAAATATTTCCCGGAGCAGATCATTCGGTATGCAAATACGCAGCTAAGCCACAAGATGCTCTTTGGTTCAGATTTTCCACTCATCCGGCCTGATGCCTGGATTGAAGCTGCCAGGAAGGTTGGCTTCCGTGAAGAAGTGTTGCCAGCCATTTTGAAGGACAATGCAGCCAAGTTGCTTGGTTTGGTGAAACTCTGAAGAACAGGAAGATGAGGGTGAAACGCAGTTCATGTCAGTGATCTGGACATTGAATTTAAGGCATTTGCAGGCACTTATAAAAGTGGCCGAAGTGCAAAGCGTTTCGGCCGCTGCGGATGCAGCCAATCTAACCCAGCCAGCAATAACAAAAGCAATCGCTGGCATCGAACGCAAATTGAGCTGCAAGTTGTTTGAGCGCATGTCAGATGGTATGCAGCCCACGGAAAGCGCCACGATTTTGATTCGGCGGGTAACCCGTGCGCTTGATTATATTTCGAATAACAAGGTTTCCTTGACCCAAGTAAGGGCGTTGATCGAGCTTGCAGAAGCCGGGAGCTATAAGCTTGCGCAGGTTCGAACAGGCTTGGCTGCGTCGGCTCTGCATCGATCAGTCAATGATCTGTCAGCCATCCTCGGTTACAACCTTGTAAAAAAGGTTGGTAATCGGATCATTTTATCAGGGCAGGGTAAAAAATATTATAGTCGCTGCAAGCTTGCGAAAACGGAGCTGGAAACCGGCGCCTTGGAGGTGCAAGGCCATCAGGGCCGTTGGGCAGGTGTAATCCGCGTGGGTGCGATGCCTCTGTCGCGGGCAAAGCTATTGCCAGCAGCCGTTAGTGCCTTTCACAAAATGCATCCTGAAGTACGTGTCTCTATTATGGAGGGATCGCGTGCTGAGCTTTATGATCATCTGTGCAACGGGGATCTGGATTTCCTGCTGGGCGCTTTGAGGTCAGAGGCGGAGGCAGGGCCTGTTGAGCAGGAATTGCTGTTCTATGACAAGCCGGTGATTGTCGTGCGCAAGAACCACCCGTTGGCTGGAAAGAAGAATCTGACGGAAGCTGATTATGCCCAGTATCCCTGGATTGTTTCCGGGGTGGGTACGCCGATCAGGAAGCTGTGGGCCGGGCTTTTCTCAGAGGGTAATCTACCACAGACGCCTGTTGAATGCGGGTCCATCATGACGATTCGGGAGTTGTTGCTGGAAGGCGATTTTCTGTCCCTGGTATCAAAGGATCAGCTTCGGGCCGAACTGGAGCTGGACTGGGTGTCCATTCTGGATGTGCCGGGCCTTTCGGAGCAGCGGCCCATCGGCATTACCACGAGGGACGACTGGTTCCCATCGCCTATTCAAACCGACTTCATTCATCTTCTACGAGGCTCTTTAGATAAATAATTCTAATTTTGTTATATCGTTTTTTAAAACGAATTAGACTTCACGAGGTGAATTTCTAGAATGGGGGCGAGCTATTGGAAGTGTGGCATTTCCTCATATTTATGAGTGTTCAGGCGGCGGAGTAATCTAAAATGTCGCTGTGTCGAACTTTCTTCCTGCTGACATATGAATGGTGAAAAGAATGACAGATATTCATGAGTACCTGGAGGAACTGGAGGATATTCCTGGAACCCGGGTTTTTACCGCCGCGCGTGCCCGCAAGGGATACTGGCTTAATCAGTTCTGCATGAGCCTGATGAAAGAAGAGAACCGAGAAGCTTTTCGTAAGGATGAGGCGGGGTATCTGGAAAAGTTTCCGATGACAGCCGAGCAGAAGCAGGCGGTTCTGGATCGAGACTATAACCGGGCGTTGGACCTTGGTGGTAACATCTATTTTCTTGCCAAGCTGTTTTCAAGCGACGGCAAAAGTTTTGTTCAGGCTGTCAGTACGATGACGGGTGTTTCAGTTGAGGAATATCAGGCGATGATGCTCGCAGGCGGGCGGTCTCCAGAAGGCCTCAGATCGAAAAAAGGTGGTTACTAATGGCGAAGTTAACAGCAGGTATTGCAACCAGCCACGTTCCGGCTATTGGTGCCGCGATTGATCTGGGTAAAACCGAAGAAGACTATTGGAAGCCGGTCTTTGACGGCTACAAATGGACACGCGAGTGGCAGAAGGAACAGGCACCTGATGTGGTGATCCTTGTGTTCAATGACCACGCCAGCGCGTTTGACATGAACATCATCCCTACGTTCGCAATCGGCTGCGCGGAAGAATTCCAGCCGGCGGATGAAGGCTGGGGACCGCGCCCGGTGCCCAAGGTGGAGGGCCACCCGGACCTGGCATGGCACATTGCCCAGTCCTGCATCCTGGACGAGATGGACATGACTATCATCAACAAGATGGATGTGGACCATGGTCTGACAGTGCCGCTTTCGTTGATTTACGATCAGCCGAAAGCGTGGCCTGTGAAGGTTATCCCGCTGGCCGTAAATGTGGTGACCTACCCACCACCAACAGGTAACCGCTGCTGGGTGCTAGGTGAAGCCATCGCCCGTGCGGTGGAAAGCTTCCCGGAAGACCTGAATGTACAGATTTGGGGAACGGGCGGCATGAGCCACCAGCTGCAGGGACCGCGAGCGGGGCTGATCAATGCCGAATTCGATCAGGCCTTTCTGGATGATCTGACGGCAGATCCAGAACGCCTCCGATATTTGCAGCACAAGGAATATCTGGTGGAAAGTGGCTCCGAAGGTATTGAAATGGTGATGTGGTTGATCATGCGAGGTGCGCTGGGCAAGAATGTGCGCGAGCTGCATCGGCATTATCATGTACCTGCATCAAATACGGCCGTTGGCCAT
>JABXIV010000033.1 GCA_013372925.1 Alphaproteobacteria bacterium | reverse complement strand
TCAGTGGGTGTAAGGGCGGGATAAGGTCCGTTGGCAAGGGAAGCGGTTCGTCACATATCTGTGCCGCCAAATATTCCCCAAGAATTGGGCCGTATTGATATCCTTTAGAGCCTAGTCCTGCGAGCAGATAGAGGCCAGGCACCAGGTCGGGCTTGCCCAAATTCCGTGTTTTTGCATCCTGAGCAAGGGAGGCATACCTTTCTTGGGCCGAGGAGTAATTTGCGACAGGGCCAGCATAGGGAAGATGGTCAGGCGTGGTTGCACGAACGCCAGCCCATGAATTGCCGGTTGTGAGGTCTTTGCGCGAAAGGCCGGTGATAGCTTCAAATTGTTCGATGATACGCGCGCTGTCACTGTCGCTGGTCTGAAAGGAGCTTTCATCAATGTTGCTCAATCGGTCAAACGTGGAACCAATGGTTCGACTGCCATCGACCTCCGCCGTTACATAGCCACCGTAAGCAAGGCTGGGGCTTGGCAAGTTGTCGGGATAGGGCGGCAGTATCTGTTCTATCTGGCCACGATTTGGGCGCAGTTCAGGGCACCCTATATCGCCAAGCAGCGAAGGCGTTCCTATTCCAGTGGCCAGCACAACAGCTTCTGCCTCGATGGTTTCGTCAGTATCCAGTGTCAGGGTCCAGCAACCGCCGTTCCGTTCCAGCCGTGTGACAACACCTTCATGTCTTGGAATGTCAGCGATGAGATGAGACAGAGCTGTTTCCGAGCTTATTGAGCCGCCGCGACATAGATGAAAACTCTCCGCCGCGCCTGCAAGCCATGTCTCGTCCCAGTCAAGCAGTTCCTGAACAGTGTTCAGGCGCACACTATCATTTTCGTTTTTGGGTAGCACCGTGACGCCACGTTCCGGTGCCCACGCTTTCTGATAATCTGGCAACCAGCAGGAATAGGTGTAGGCACTTGTGAAGAACTCGGAGGTTGCGTTTCGTTCCAGCATAAACCTGGGTGACAAAATAGCGGCGGGTACTTGGCTGGCTGTTGGCATTCCATGGCCGCCAATGATGACAATGTCCCGGCCACGTCGCTTAAGGGCGTTTGCAATGCTGGCACCGGCGATGCCCATGCCGATCACTGCAATCCGGCCTGTTGGCGTGCTTGCAAGACTTGCCCACTCTGGAACATTTTTTTCCGATGTTGCCACAGCAGCCTGTGTTTCGAAGGTGCCCTCCAGCCTTTCCCGTTTGCGGCCATAGCCCGGCGTTTTTTCCACATGAAAACCACGTTCCTGCAGTGCGCGGCGTACGAAACCCGCAGCCGTAAAGGTGGCAAACCGCGTTCCGGGCTTGGAAAGCCGTGCGATCTGCTCGATCAAGGCATCGGACCACATCTCGGGGTTTTTCGAGGGCGCAAAACCATCCAGATACCAGGCATCGACTTTGGCGCGTAATCTGGCAAATGACGCGGCAGCATCACCAAACAAAAGGATCAGGCGCACTTTACCTTCCGCGAAGTGACGCGGATGGAATCCCGGGGCTGGGGCAGGCCATGCTTTGCGCAGTTCGGCTGCATAGTCGGCCACTTCCGGGAATGTCTCATGGGCTTCTTCAAGGGCTCGTTCTGTCAAAGGGTATCCTTCAACCGATATGAAGGTCAGCGTCCCCTTCGCGCCGCTGTTCGTCCAGGCCTTCCAGCTTGCAAGGAAGTTGAGACCGGTGCCAAAGCCCGTTTCTGCAATTACAAAGTCTCGGCCATTTTCGCATGCTTCCGGGAAACCGGTGCCTTTCAGGAACACGAAACGTGTTTCCTCAAGCCCATCCTCAGCCGAATAATAGACATCGCCAAACTTGTCGGAAACAGGGGCGTTCCCACGCCAGTTCAGGTTTTTTCCTGCTTTTTCGTTATGGGGGCTCTGAGGCATGCCGACATCTCGTTCCAAATCCGGTGTTTGGCTTTTAGCCAGTTTGATTTAAGGTAGCGTGATACTTTGAATAGCCTGAATTTTAAACCCTAATAGAGTATTTGTGCATGTTTTACGAACTTGATGGTGTGAAGCCGCAGCGCGAGGCAGATGACGTTTGGGTCGCGCCTAATGCGGCCGTGATTGGCAATGTCTTGCTTGAAGCAGGGTCCAGCGTGTGGTTCGGTGTAACCATGCGGGGTGATAATGACCCCATCACCGTTGGTGAGGGCACCAATATTCAGGATAATTCTGTGATCCATACCGATGTGGGCGCGCCGTGCACAATTGGAAAAGGGGTAACTGTGGGGCACAAAGTGATGCTTCATGGCTGCACCATTGGTGACAACACATTGATCGGCATGGGCAGTACCATTCTCAATCACGCGAAGATTGGCACTGGGAGTATTGTTGGCGCGAACAGCCTGATAACTGAAGGAAAAGAGTTTCCTGATGGTGTGCTGATTGTGGGATCACCCGCCCGGGTTGTAAGGGAACTTAAGCCTGAGGAGAAAGAAATGATTAAGATGTCGGAGCGAATATATCGGGATAACGCTGCACGGTTCTACAAAGGGCTCCGGGAAGTGAAAATTGACTAGGCATTCAGCAAAAAAAAGGGTATTGCGTCGCCACGAAACAGGGATGGCGCGTGTAGTGCTATCTGAAATAGTAACGAGTAGTGCGCATGAGTGTTAGCATCAACGATGTCGAGGAACTGAGGCATGTGGACCTTGCCGCCCGCGTGGAGATTGCACGCAAGGTGGGTAAGATTCTGGCCAAGCATAATGGTTCCGCCGACAAGAATGATGCAATTGAATTGGCGCAGTTGCTTGCGGAAGATGTAGCCGTTTCAGTTCGGGAGGCACTCTCTCGCGAGCTACGCACATGCAGCTTCCTACCCAAGGAACTCGTGTCCAAGCTGGCTCAGGACATTGACCAGGTTTCCATGCCTTTCTTGATGGCCTCTCAGGCCATGGATGACGACTTGCTTGAGGATATTGTCCGGAGTTGTGGGGAAGGCGCGCAGGAGGCAATTGCACAGCGCGATGGCCTTTCCGAGGCTGTGAGCTACGCGATCAGTGATGTTGGGTGCCAGTCAGCCGTGGAATCGCTTGTTGGGAACGATACTGTTGAGCTGTCCGAGCGAAGCTGCAACCGTGTGGTTGATCGCTTTCCTGAAGAACGAAGCTTGATGGAAAAGCTTGCGCAGCGCGCCGACCTGCCAGCAAGCGTCGTTGAGCGCATTATTTTCAAGATTTCCAAGCGGTATGGCGAATATCTTTCTGAAAAGTTCGGTCTGGCGACCGATTACGCCTCTTATCTCGTTTCAATGGCGAACCGGCAGGTGTTCTCTCGCACTCTTGAGATGGCGCCGTTAAGCGAGATTGAAAACTACCTCAAGCAGCTTAATCATATGGGCGGCCTTACTTCCGATGTGCTGCTCAGCTATCTGCAGAATGCAAATGTGAAGCTGTTTACAATGGCGATCGCCATCCTCCTTGATCGGCCTTATGACGCTGTCGAAGCAAGGCTTGCCAAAGGCGACAAGAAAATCATGGCACGCCTCCTTGAAGCGGCTGGATTTTCAAAGTCCGTTATTGGCGTGCTGCTGATTGCTTATGATCGATTGATCAAGGGCCACTAGATACCCTTTTGTTGAAGCCAAAAACTGATTGGCTGAGGCACCGTTTCTATCTAGGTTGTTCGCAAACCACAGAGTGAGAGCAGCCAATGATCCTATCTTCTGAGCGTCACCTTTTCGACATTCCCCGCGATATTTGCTATCTGAATGCAGCCTATATGACGCCACTTCTGAAGGCGCAGGTCAGAGCTGGTGAAGATGCGCTCAAGCGGTCCTCGCATCCTTGGGAAATCGGTGATGGTGATTTTTTCGACACCGCGGCCGATGTCTGTCGCCTTGGCGCGCAGATTATGAATGTTGCGGCTGATGATGTCGCGATTGTGCCATCAGCGGGATACGGGATCTCAACGGCGGCCCGAAACATTCCGTTGACCAAAGGGCAGGTGGTGCTCGTTCTCGAAGAAGAGTTTCCCTCGAACTATTATCCCTGGTCGGAAGCAGTGGCCAAGACTGGCGCTGAGGTTGTGGCAGTTCAAAAGCCTGCCGGCGATGACTGGACGAACGCAATTATGGAAGTCATCCAGCAACTGGATGGGCGGCTTGCGGTTGTTTCAATCGCTAACGTGCATTGGTCGTCTGGGGCCGTCATTGACCTGAAAAAAGTATCCAGGGCCTGTAAAGAGCAGGGGGCTGCGCTGGTTCTTGATCTGAGCCAGTCGCTTGGTGCTATGCCGATCGATATCGCTGATATTGACCCTGATTTCATGGTGGCTGCGGGATACAAGTGGTTGCTGGCACCCTATAGCATCAGCCTTCTGTATGTGGCGCCGCGCTGGCAGGGAGGAGTGCCGCTGGAAGGAAGCTGGATAACCCGTGAAGGCAGTCGAGATTTTTCAAGGCTAGTGAACTATCGCGATACGTTCGAGCCCGGTGCGCGCCGTTTTGATATGGGCGAACGGGCCAATCACATTCTTGCCCCCATCTTCAAGGTGGGCTTGCAGCAGCTGTTGTCGTGGGGAATTGAGAATATAGCAGACACGCTGGGTGCCGTTAATGGCAGGCTGGCAGAAGGGCTGATGGAGCGGGGCTTCCACCCCATCGCTCAGGAGTTCAGGTGCCAGCATATACTGGGGGTACGTGTTGGCGAACGCGGGCCACAGCTTCTGGAACTTCTGAAGAAAGCCAATGTATCCGTTAGCCTGCGGGGGGATTTGCTTCGGGTCGCGCCTCACATATGGACGGATGAAGAGGATGAAGAGGCGTTCCTGTCGGTCCTATCTTCAGCATGAGTGTGTCAAAATGGTACGCGTTTCAATTTGACACAAAGTACACCTTGGGGGTTGTGTTTCAAAATGATACAAAAATTTGTAACCAATTGTTTTTGTTGACCTTTATTTTCTGGCACACCCCTTGCGAAGGAGGGTGTGCCTTTAAGATTTTTGCCTGAGATCTGCTAAGGTTGCTCAAAATGAGTATTGGCGCATTTGCCTTTTGCCTGAGGGTGAGTGCCGCATGAACTACGAGGCGGATGGGAGATATCCCGTCCGCCCGTTTTTTATTTGGGTCTTATTTTACAAGTGGTTAGCAAAACTGTTGGCGGGCGCTGAAAGGCGCACTATGCTGCGCCACCGATTTTAGTTGTGAGGCGCGTGTGACGACCAGTGTTATCTATAACAACAGCTTTTTTTCCGGCTGTTTGTATTTCGTGGGTAAGGTGTTTTTGAAGCTGGGGGGCTGGAAAGTTCTGGCTGATGGTTTTCCTGAAGACACCAAAGTGGTTGTCATTGCAGCACCTCACACCAGCAACTGGGATTTTCCCGTGTTTATGGCGGCAGTTGGTTATCTGCGTTTGCATGTCAGCTTTTTGGGCAAGCATACGCTTTTCAAGGGACCGCTAGGATGGTTGTTTTATTATCTGGGGGGTATTCCCGTCGAACGTGACGGAGTCGCGGCGTCAGATATTGTTGATCAGGCTGTCGGCGCCTTCGAAGCCCGCGAGCAGCTAATTCTTGGCATTGCCCCTGAAGGGACACGTTCCAAAGTTTCAAAATGGAAGACAGGCTTTTACCGTATTGCGCTGAAGGCAGGTGTGCCTATTTTGCCAGCGTATCTGGATGCTTCCAAAAAAGAGATCGGTTTTGGCCCGCTGTTTCACCCAACAGGCGACTTGGACGCCGATATGACAGCCATTAAAGCCTTTTATGCTGACAAGCAGGGTATCAAGCCCGCCAATCAATAATTGTCAGTCTAAAGAAAGAAAACACCCGGATTCATAATGTTATTCGGGTCCAGCGCGGCCTTGATCGCCTTCATTGCATTCAGGTTTTCCTGCTTTTTCAGGCGGTGCAGTTCGGCTTTCTTGAGCGTGCCGATGCCGTGCTCGGCAGAGATCGAGCCACCAAAATCAGCAACAATATCGTGCACGAGGCTGTTCATTTCCTCCCAACAGGAGAGAAAGGCTGCCCTGTCGCAGTCTTCCGGCTGCATCACGTTGAAATGAAGGTTGCCATCGCCCAGGTGGCCAAACGGTGTCAGCCTTGCACCAGGAAAAGTGTCTGTAATTGCTGTGCATGCAACCTCAAGGAAGGCTGGAACCTTTGAAACAGGCACGGCTATGTCGTGTTTGATGCTGCCGCCTTCATGTTTCTGCGCCTCCGACATGGCTTCGCGCAGGCGCCAGAAGGCCTGACGCTGGGCAAGGCTTTGCGCTATGGCCCCATCCTGGATCAAGCCACTTTCCAGGCCTTGTTCCAGCCAGTCGTTAACCTGTCTCTCAAGTGATGCATCCTCGTTGATGGAGGCGATGTCAGTTAATACGTACCAGGGATAGTGGGTTTTGAGTGGGCTCACGGTATCTGGAATGTGCCGTAGCACCAGTTCCAGCCCGAAATCGGGGATAAGCTCAAAGGCAGAAACGCGGCCACCAGTGGCTTTCTGTGCAGAGTGCAGAAGCGAAAGGGCGTCGGAAGGCGATTTAACGGCAATCCAGCAGCTATGAACCTGCTTTTCCGCAGGAACGAGCTTGAAAGTGGCCCGGGTTACAATACCAAGCGTGCCTTCCGTACCAACCATCAGCTGCGTAAGGTTATAGCCGGTGTTGTCTTTCCTTAGTGCCGATAGCTCATCAATGACATCGCCGTTGGGCAAAACAGCTTCTACTCCAAGGGTAAGGGCGCGTGTGGTGCCGTAGCGAACTACGTGCACGCCGCCTGCATTGGTGGCGATAATGCCGCCAGCCGTACAGCTTCCTTCAGATGCCAATGAGAGTGGGAACATCAGGCCGTAAACAGATGCTGCTTCCTGAAGTTCAGTGACTGTAAAGCCCGCATCTGCCGTAAGGGAAAGGTCATCTGGATCAACTTCAATATGGCGGCGCATGCGTTTGGTGCTGAACAGCACCTCTTGTCGCCCCTCCAGGCCAGGTGTGCCTCCGCCAACCAGGCCTGTGTTGCCGCCTTGCGGAACAATTGCTATGTGATGTTCATTGCAAAACCCAATGAGGCGAGCGGCAGTTTTCGTGTCTGCAGGCATCAGCATCAAAGGCGTTTTGCCTTCGAACTTGTCTCGCCACTCAGTAAGGTGAGGGGCAATTTCTTTTACGTCTGTTGTGGCGCAGCCGGGGCCAGCAATGCGGATCAAAGTATCGATGTGCGTCTGGTCAATCATGGATTTTCCCGTGGTGCTGCCGCCCTGTGCAGGCGATCATTTATCGCGATCCCGACACCTGTGTTCGGAATGGGTGCGACAGCTATTGTTAGACCGCTTTTGTCAGCAAATCGTATTGTTTTGAATAAGTTATGAGCAGCTTCTGATAAATTGCCTGAAGCGCTGAGCGTCATGTCGCCTTCGATGTCGCCAAAGCCGATCAATACTTCGCCGGCTTGTTTTTCTGTCGCGTTCAGTCGTACAGGTGCGTTCGGAGCATAATGGCTAAGAAGTTGGCCGGGGGCGGTAATTTCATTGTCGTCGCGGTCAAAAACAGGCAGGCTGGTTTTTTCGGAGATGTCCTCGGCTGTGATCGTGCCTGGACGCAGTAGATACAGCTTCTCGTCCTTGATGCCAACGATAGTGGATTCAATGCCTTCACGGGACGGCCCGGCATCAATCACGAGAGGGATTTTCCCCGCAAGCCCTGCCAGAACGTCATCAGCGCTTGTGGGCGATAGTTTGCCTGAAGGGTTGGCGCTGGGGGCTGCGATCGGATGCCCGAGTTCATCGATAATGGTGCGGGTAATTTCCTTGTCTGGGCAACGCACGGCCAATGTGTTCAGGCCCGCAGATACAGGATCTGCGATACGCGAATCTTTCTTGGCTGGCAACACGAGAGTAAGGGGCCCGGGCCAGAATTTTTCCATCAATGATGTTGAGATCGGATCAACTTCGACAAATTTTTTCGCCATCTCAGGCCCCGCCACATGGCAGATCAACGGGTTGAAAGAAGGGCGACCCTTCACTTCAAAAATTTGCTGCACTGCGGAATGTTCCGTAGCGTCAGCCGCCAATCCGTAAACCGTTTCTGTAGGGATGGCGACAAGCTGACCTTTGGAAAGGCAGGATACAGCCGCCGTTACAGCGCCTTTTTCTGCTTCAGAAACCACTTGTGTTTTAAATGTTGCCATGCACAATTTCACTTCTACGGGACAAAGCAAATGTAACTATTGAGGAATGTGTCTCCTATGCTGATAGGATAGGTGACGTCGTCTGACAACGGAATTTAACAGGAATTTCTGATTATGACTGAGTATCGCGCGCCACTTGAAGAAATACGCTTTTCCCTTGAAACAGCAGGGGGGATGCGGGATTGGACTTCGGTTCCCGCATTTGAAGAAGCAGGCGAAGACCTCATTGCAGCAATTCTTGAAGAAGCAGGCAAGCTTGCGTCTGGTATTATTGCGCCCACGAACCGTATTGGTGACGAAATTGGTGCCAAGCTCACGGATAACGGCGTTGTAACCCCTGATGCATTCAAGCCAATGCACCAGGCGTTTGTCGAAGGCGGCTGGTCCACCTTGTCCGCCAAGCCGGAGCTTGGGGGGCAGGGTTTGCCGAATGCGCTTTCCATTGCTGTTACAGAAATGGTTACGTCTGCGAACATGGCCTACAGCCTGATGCCGCTGCTGACTGCAGGCGCAATCGAAGCCATTGACGCGCACGGCACTGAAGACCAACGCCACAAATATCTTCCCAAGATGATTACAGGGGAATGGTCTGGCGCTATGAACCTGACAGAGCCCTCAGCAGGCTCGGACGTTGGTGCCCTGCGCGCCAAGGCGGTGCCGCAAGGCGATGGTACGTACAAGATTTCCGGCCAGAAGATTTTTATTACCTGGGGCGATCATGATCTTTCAGAGAATGTGATCCATCTGGTGCTTGCGCGCCTGCCTGATGCGCCTGCGGGCACGAAAGGCATTTCCATGTTTCTGGTGCCTAAATTCCATGTTGGCGACGACGGCGCGCTTGGTGCCCGGAACGATGTGAAATGCGTAAGCCTGGAGCATAAGCTGGGCATCCATGCGAGCCCGACCTGCGTCATGAGCTTTGGTGAAGAGGATAATTGCATTGGCTATATCGTGGGCGAAGAAAACCGCGGTATGGCAAACATGTTCACCATGATGAACCATGCCCGGATTGGCGTTGGCCTTGAAGGTGTTGCAATTGCAGAGCGTGCCTATCAACATGCAGCAAGCTTTGCAATGGAGCGGGTTCAATCCGCGGCAATTGGCTCGCAATCCCGGGAAAGTGTTACCATAATCAACCACCCAGACGTGCGCCGCATGCTGATGACCATGCGGGCAACGGCAGAGGCTGCACGTGCCATCATATACAGAAACGTCTGGGCGCTTGACCGGGCGCATCATATGGCTGACGAAGAGGCGCGTGCTTCTGCGAAAGGCGAGGCGGACCTTCTGACCCCGCTTTCCAAGGCTTATTCCACGGATATCGGTGTTGAGGCCGCGTCCCTTGCAGTTCAAATTCATGGCGGTATGGGTTTTGTTGAGGAAACCGGCGTCGCGCAATATTATCGGGATGCCCGGATTGCGCCGATTTATGAAGGCACAAATGGTATTCAGGCGCTTGACCTTGTGGGGCGTAAGCTGAATGCGGAAGGTGGTCGCCACTGGCAGGCATTGCTGGATGAAATGCGCGGTTTCGTAGCGAACGAAGGGGCTGCGTTTGCAGTCCAGTTGCAGCCTGCCATTGATGCTTTGGACGATGCTGCACATACGCTTTTGAAAAATGGCGTCGAGCAGGTTGTAGATACAGCCGCTGCGGCAACACCGTACCTGCGGTTGTTCAGCACGGTTTTGGGTGCCTATCTCCTTAGCCTGCAGGCAGTTGAAGCGGAAAAGCGCCTCAAGGCGGGGGGCGGAAACCCAGCATTCTTGCAGGCCAAGATGACAACTGCGGCCTTTTATCGTGAACAGATATTGCCTTCTGCTGTTGCCCTTCTACCTTCTATCAAGGCAGGGGCGCGCCATATCATTGATATGACAGAGGATGCATTCCTGCGGCAATAGGGTTAGGGTAGCCCTCCAGTATTGAGTTCAGGGGCAAAGAAAGTTTATGACCAGCACGCAAAAAAACAAGGGCCAGAGCAAGAATGAAGCTGAGGCCCTGACGCAGGCAAACGTGGCCGACCATCGTGGCGGCATCGTGGGCGACGACGGGCTTTATTATCCGTTTGCCGATCAGGTGCCAGAGGGCGGAGATGTTCTCAAGGTGGCTGATGGTGTCTTCTGGGCGCGTATTCCGCTGCCGTGGTCGCTAGACCATATCAATGTCTATCTGTTTGACGAGGGCGATAGCTGGTCTGTGGTGGACACGGGATCGCAAGGAAATCGCGGTCGTGCGGCGTGGGAGGCTATTGAGGAAAGCCTTCTGGGTGGCAAGCCGATTACCCGCGTTATTGGCACACACTTGCACCCCGACCATGTCGGTCTGGCAGGTTGGCTTGTTGAGCGCTATGACGCATCGCTCACCATGACGATGATGGAATACTTGTCTGCCAACAATATTTGGCTCGGGGGCACCAAGGAAGTGCCGCAACATGAGCTCGATTTCCTGTTCCGGGCAGGGGTTAGCCGCCAGTTCGAAAGCATGATCCGCGGTGCACGGTTTGATAACTACCGCAAGGGCGTGCATGAATTGCCGCCAAAGTTCCTGCGCATTGAAGATGGCAGCGAAATCATGCTTGGGGGCAGGCGCTGGCGTGTTGTGATTGGCCGGGGCCATTCGCCTGAGCACGCTTGCCTTTCGTGCCTTGATGAGCCGATCTTCATTTCGGGGGATCAGGTCCTTCCGAATATCACATCGAATGTGTCTGTTTATTCACGGGAGCCGCAGGCAAACCCGCTTGCATACTGGATTGCCTCGCTTGACCGCATGCGCGGTATTCCGGGCGATCCCATTGTATTACCTTCCCACGGCAGGGTGTTTAAAGGGCTGCATGCGCGCCTTGATGCTCTGATCGAGGGACACGTGAAAAAATTGCGGTCCCTCCACGAATGGTGCACTGAGGCAAAAACACCTGTTGAGACATTCCCGGCGCTGTTCCGGCGCAAAGTTGAGGGGATGGACTTCTATCTGGCACTGGGCGAGGCCATTGCGCACCTGCACCTTCTTGAATCGCTGGGGCTTGCTGCCCGCGAGTTCGACGGAACGGTTGACCGTTTCATGGCAACTGGCGCGTTTGAGGAAGATCAGTTGCTGGATCGTGTCAAGATATTGCCTGGCGTTGCGCTGCGCGAGCTCTCGGATATTTATTAGCCATTGTCGGCCCAAATTGTTGGGTGTGAAAAATGTTCGATAACCTTTGCGTCTGCGTGAGGGGCATCCTATAACATCGACTAAAGATCATTAACCCCGAAAGGGGCGGGCAAAGGTTATATTGATGAGCGAAACAGGCAAAGCTACCAAAGACTTAAGCGATCTCAGTTTTGAAGAGGCTATGGGCTCACTTGAACAAATCGTCGCCAAGCTGGAATCCGGCAATGCATCTCTGGAGCAGTCGATAGACCTCTATACGCGCGGTACCCAGCTCAAGGCTCATTGTGAAGCCAAGCTGAAGGACGCGCAGGCCAAGATTGAGAAAATCACGCTTGATGACGCCGGCAGCCCACAGGGTACCGCGCCTTTTGAAGTAGAATAGGCGAGGTTGTCGTGGAGGATAACGGCCCTTTGAATGAAGCGCTGGCGGCGACTTCCGCAGCAGTGGAGCGCGTGCTTGATCCCATCTTGGCGCTAAACGGTAGCCCCGAAGATCGCGTGATAGAGGCCATGCGCTATTCAGTGTTCTCAGGCGGTAAGCGTTTGCGCCCTTTCCTGGTTCTCGCCGGGGCAGAGCTTTTTGGTGTAGACAAGCCGCAAGCTCTGCGCGTGGCAGCAGCCATTGAATGCATCCACTGTTATTCGCTGATCCATGACGATCTGCCAGCTATGGATGATGATGATTTGCGCCGCGGCAAACCAACAGTTCACAAGCAGTTTGATGAAGCAACAGCTATCCTCGCAGGCGATGCGCTGATGAGTGTTGCCTTCGAGATCTTGTCTGATGAAGCGACGCATTCAGACCCCTATGTTCGGCTAGAGCTTGTCAAGCATCTTGCGCGCGCATCAGGGCACCACGGCATGGTTGGCGGCCAGATGATTGATCTTTCCGCCGCAGAGCTGGATCTGGATGAGATTGGTGTTCACCGCATGCAGCAGATGAAGACCGGCGCGCTGATTTGTTTTTCCGCAGAGGCGGGTGCCATTATGGGGCATGCAGGCAAGCAAGCCCGGTCGTCATTGCATGGGTATGCGCGTGATTTAGGTCTAGCGTTCCAGATAGCGGATGACCTTCTTGATGTGGAAGGCGATGAAGACGCTGTCGGCAAGGCCATTGGCAAGGATGAGGAAGCAGGTAAAGCCACGCTTGTAGGCCTGATGGGGGTTGAACGTGCCCGCAAACAGGCCCAGATTTTGGCAGATCAGGCTATTGAACATTTGGCGCAATTCGACGATAAAGCATCACTTTTGCGTGCCGTGGCGCATTTTGTTATAAACCGCAACGTCTAGCGGAGATTTTCATCAGACCTTTGATGGTATGATGAGTTAGGCGGGTGCCTTTTAAAAGGCCAAGAAGGACAAGAAGTTGAGCGTACGCCCAGAAACACCCCTGTTGGACCAGGTAGAGACACCGGAAGACTTGCGCAGGCTCCCAAAGGAGCAGTTGAAGCAGCTTGCGGATGAATTGCGTGAAGAGATGATCAGCGCTGTTTCTGTAACAGGCGGACACTTTGGCGCAGGCCTTGGTGTTGTGGAACTTACCGTGGCGCTCCATTATGTTTTCAATACACCCGATGACCGCCTGATCTGGGATGTGGGGCACCAGGCTTACCCGCATAAAATCCTGACGGGGCGGCGGGACCGCATCCGCACCATTCGCCAGGGTGGTGGGCTGTCGCCCTTCACCAAGCGTGGTGAAAGCGACTATGATCCGTTCGGGGCAGGGCATTCTTCCACGTCGATCAGTGCCGCCCTTGGTATGGCTGTGGCCAATAACCTGAGCGGTAAGGATGGCAAGGCAATTGCCGTTATTGGCGATGGTTCCATGAGCGCGGGCATGGCGTATGAAGCCATGAATAATGCCAAGCAGGCGGGCAACAAGCTGATTGTCATCCTCAATGACAATGATATGTCGATCGCGCCTGCGGTTGGTGCCTTGTCGGCCTACCTGGCGAAGATCGTGAGCTCTCGCACATTCCTGAGCCTTCGTGGGATTGGCAAGAAATTCATCGATATGCTGCCCCGACCACTGGCTGACAGGGCGCGGCAGGCTGAAGAATATGCGCGTGGCATGGCGGCAGGCGGTGGCACGCTCTTTGATGAGCTGGGTTTCTATTATGTTGGTCCGATCGATGGCCATAATATGGAACATTTGCTGCCTGTGCTTGAGAATGTGCGGGACGCGATCGATGGGCCAATTCTGGTGCACGTGGTGACGGAAAAAGGCCATGGCCATCCGTTTGAAGAGCCGAACCAGGAAAAGTATCACGCTGTGCCACAGTTCAATGTGGTGACCGGTGAACGTAAAAAATCCACGCCGAAAGCCCCCACATACACAAATGTATTTGCCGAAGCACTGATCCAGGAATCTGAAAAAGACGAGAAGATCTGCGCCATCACAGCCGCGATGCCTTCGGGCACCGGCCTTGATAAGTACGGCAAGCAATTTCCAGAACGCACCTTTGATGTGGGCATTGCTGAACAACATGCCGTCACTTTTGCGGCAGGGCTGGCAACAGAGGGCTATAAACCGTTTGTGGCCATTTATTCCACGTTCCTGCAACGTGCATACGACCAGATCGTACATGACGTGGCTGTTCAGAAGCTGCCGGTTCGTTTTGCCATTGACCGTGCAGGCCTTGTAGGCGCAGACGGACCAACGCACGCGGGCAGTTTTGATGTGACCTATCTGGCAAGCCTGCCAAACATGGTTGTTATGGCGGCAGCCGATGAAGCAGAACTGAAGCATATGGTGGCGACAGCAGCCTCAATTGATGACAGGCCATCTGCCGTGCGTTACCCGCGCGGGGAAGGCATGGGTGTTGACCTGCCTAGCGAAGGCAAAGTGCTTGAAATCGGCAAGGGCCGTATTGTCAAGAAGGGTACAAAAGTGGCGATCCTGTCGCTTGGTGCACGCCTTGGTGAAGCCCTGAAGGCTTCGGAAGACTTGGAAAGTCGTGGGCTTTCCACGACAGTAGCTGATGCCCGTTTTGCCAAGCCGGTTGATGATCACCTGATCCGCGACCTTGCTGCAACACATGAACTGCTGATCACGATTGAGGAAAACTCTATCGGCGGTTTCGGGGCTCATGTGCTGGACTTCTTGACTGACGAGGGCATTCTTGATGGTGGGGGGCTGAAGGTTCGTTCCATGAAGTTGCCGGATCGTTTCCAGGACCACGATAAGCCGGAACTGATGTATGAAGACGCGGGGCTGAATTCTTCAGGCATCGTGGCGATGGTCCTGAAGGCGCTTGGGCACAATGACTACGCCCAGGTTGCTGGTGACGAAAAACCTTAAAACTCAGGTCGGGAGGCAGCCATGGCGGCGAAGGTCAGGGCAGATGTAGCACTGGTGGACCGTGGCTTGGTGGAAAGCCGTGCAAAGGCACAGGCCCTAATCATGGCAGGTGTTGTTTTTTCCGGCGAAACGAAAATCCTGAAAGCTGGCCAGCAGATCAAAGAAGAGCAGCCTCTTGAAGTGCGCGGCAAGGACCATCAGTGGGTCAGTCGCGGTGGCTTGAAGCTTGAAAAAGGCCTGAAAGTATTTGGTGTAGACCCTTCTAGCATGATTGCGATTGATGTGGGGGCATCCACAGGCGGCTTTACTGACGTGCTGCTAACAGGCGGCGCTGGCAAGGTTTATGCGGTAGACGTTGGCCGCGGTCAGCTTGCATGGAAGCTTCGGGAAGATGAGCGGGTGGTGGTGCTTGAGAAGACCAATGCCCGCTATCTTGATAGTGAGCAGATACCTGACCCCATAGACATCGTGGTGTGCGACGCCAGCTTCATTTCACTGAAAACTGTATTGCCTGCGGCCATGGCACTTGCAAAACCGGGCGGGAAGTTGATTGCCCTGATCAAGCCGCAATTTGAAGTGGGCCGGGAAAATGTAGGCAAGGGCGGTGTGGTGCGCGATCCGGCTTTGCATCAAGCTGTGTGCGAGGACATCCAAGGTTGGTTGAACGAGATGCCCGACTGGCAAGCCTGTGGTTTGACGGAAAGCCCGATCAAAGGCCCGGAAGGCAATGTTGAATTCCTGATTTATGGGGAAAAGGCCTGATGGCAAAGAGACAGCCGGAAATGTTTGAGCTGGAAATCACTTCCCTTGGTGCGCAGGGGGACGGTGTTGGTGAACGGGATGGCGTGCCAGTGTTTGTATCGGGTGCTATGCCGGGTGATACTGTGCAGGTTGCAGCCCGGGAAACACGGCGCAACGGCATATATACTGAGCTTATAGACATTACCGAGAACAGCCCGGGTCGCATCAAGCCCGAGTGTGCGCATTTTGGCGCCTGTGGCGGTTGCCAGCTTCAGTTCTTAAGTGATGATGTTTATCAGGCATGGGTCAAAGATCGCACAGCAATGGCGTTGGCGCATCATGGTTTCGATGCTTCATTGGTGGCTGACCCGATCATCACGCCAAAGGCCAGCCGTCGGCGAGTTGCCATGAAGGCGCTGCGCGTAGCATCGGGTGTTGTTCTGGGTTTCAATGAACGGCAAAGCCACCAGATTGTTGATGTGAAGGCCTGCCCCGTGACGCGCCCTGAGCTTACAGGGCTATTTGATCCGCTCAGGAAATTGCTTTCAGGTCTTCTTGATCAGCGTATGGCCGCCACCGTGCACCTAACCATGACGGCAAGCGGTGTTGATATATTGATCGAAGCCGCCAAGGAACTGGATCTTGCCGCCCGGGAGAGCCTCGTTGAATTCGCCAATTATCATGATATTGCGGCGCTGCATTGGCAGGATCAGGGTTTTCTTGATCCTGTCGCCATCCGCCGTGAAGCTGTGATGGATTTTGCGGGCGCCAAGGTACCCCTGCCACCTGCGGCCTTCATTCAGGCATCCGACGAAGGCGAAGCTGCGCTTGTTCGCGTTGTAACAGAGGCCTGCGCAGGCCTTGGCCGTGTTGCAGACCTGTTCTGTGGCATTGGTACTTTCAGTTTCCCTCTGGCCAAAGAACATCAGGTCCTGGCGGTTGAAGGGGCAAAAAATGCGCTTGATGCATTGCAGGGCGCGGCAAATTTTGCGTCCGGCTTCAAACAGATTGTTGCCAAGCATCGTGACTTGTTCCGTAGACCACTAAGCGCCAAGGAACTGGAAATGTTTGATGCCGTTGTGTTTGACCCGCCAAGGGCAGGGGCCAAGGATCAGGTTGCTGAGTTGGCGAAATCAACCGTTCAGCGGGTTGTTGCTGTATCCTGTAATCCGAATACCTTCAGCCGGGACGCTAGAACCCTTGCCGATGGTGGCTACCGGCTTGAAAGTGTGCAGCCGGTTGATCAATTCCTGTGGTCACCCCATATGGAACTTGTGGGCGTGTTTACCAAAGACCGAAAGCCTGAATAGCTGGCAAGAAACTTTCAAGGCCAAAATTGGTATCGCCCTTTTGCTGAAAGGGGGAAATATGCTTGAAAAACCTTCTCTGATACGTCGGATTGCCATTGGCAAACTCGTCGGACTTTTCTTCGGCTTGATTGGCTTCCTGATCATTCCAATATACAGCCCCGATGAAGGGTTGATGTTCCGGTTTGCTTTTCTTCTTTGGTATACAACACTGGGTGCCATCGTTGGTATGTTTGGTGTGATGACGTACCACCCTGTTTTGAAATTGCCGATGCCTTGGTGGTTCAGGTCTGGCTTGATGGGCGGTTGGATGAATTTCCTGCTGGTGCTTTTCATATATGACAAACTTGCCGCACTCATAGCAGGCTATCTTGGCACGAATGCCATATCGCCTTGGTGGATGGTCCTTGAAGGCGTTCTTATTGGACTTGTTTGCGGATATTTTGCCACGCGCCTCGGCGGTGAAGGCAAGGAAACAGTCGGCCGATAAGAAAGGCGGCTGAGCCCGCTAGTCCATTCCTTGTGTGGCGATGAAATTGCGCACAGCCGAGGCTGTGATAGCTGGTATTTCCTCCATCGGGATATGGCCGATGTTTGGATAAACTACCATTTCTGAGCCTGCGATCTGTTTATGGATTAATTGCCCAACTTCCAATGGGATAAGGCTGTCAAATTCACCCCACAAGATCAGGGTTGGCAGGGTAATCTCATTCGCAGGTAGGTCATCGCGTCCTTCGCGGTACCACGCGAAGCGAAGGCCTGTAGCCTTGCGGTTGCCCGGACGCCGGGCCAATTCCCAATACCGGTCAATCATGGCGTCGTTGATCAGGCTGTGATCCACGATCGAGGTCTTCAGGCCTTCTTCAACCAGTGAACGTGGTGTGATGTTTTCCAAAATCCAATCGGTGTACCAGCGCCCGGCCAAATTGAAGGCCTTGGGGCGGTTTACGGCAATTTTTGTGTTTGCTGGCGGGGCAATGCCGGCTGCGTCCACCAGAATGAGAGCCGTCAGGTCTTCCGGATGGGCGAGGGCATAAGACATCGTGACCGCGCCCCCCATGGAATTGCCACCAAGAATAAATTTTTTCAGGTTCAGGGCTGTTTTGAAATCATGAAGAAAATCCACCATGCCCTTATAGGTATAATCGTCAGCCGGCGTTGGGCCGGTCAGCCCATGGCCCGGCAGATCAACGGTTACGATGAAATGGTCGGTTTCAAGCGCATCAACCCAGGCTTCCCACGTGTGGAGAGAGGAGTTGGAGCCATGCAGCAGCAGGAGTGTCTGCCCTTCGGTGTTTCCCTGCATGCGGTAGTGGGCTCTCGCCCCTGAGGGCAGTTCAATGAAATCAGAGGCTCCGGTTGCGTATTTCTCTTCAAGTTTCTTTGCGGGGATGTCTGGTGTCCACGCCAGAAACAAGACCAGCATTAATGCCAGGCCGATAAGCGCGAGTGCAACCTTAAACCATTTCATCATGAATAATCCCCCGAAATAGAGGCGGAGTTTAGCGAAGTTTATCAGGATTGGCCACAGCGACTTGCTTTTCATCAATTGCAGAAATCCTCTAACTGCATATAGTTAGAGGATGATTACGCATCTGTTTATCACGCTTGGAGGCGTTGGCTTGTTCCTGTTTGGCATGGTTGTGCTGACAGATGGCTTGCGCACGATTGCGGGTAGGGCGCTCCGGCGGGCCCTTGCAACCTACACAACCAACCCGCTCTCTGGCGCTGTTACGGGCGCGATTACTACCGCCGTTATCCAGTCGTCCAGTGCGACGACGGTTACGGCCGTGGGCTTCGTAGGTGCCGGGCTGCTAACCTTTAGCCAGGCCATTGGCGTTGTGCTTGGCGCAAATATTGGCACGACGATCACCGGCTGGCTGGTCGCTCTGATTGGCTTCAAGCTGCAGCTTAGCTTGCTTGTCATGCCTCTCGTATTTATCGGCGCGCTGATGCGTTTGTTTGGGAGCGGAAAAGTGCGCCATATTGGTTGGGCTCTCGTGGGGTTTAGCCTTTTGTTCATTGGTATCGAGACCATGCAAGAGGGCATGGAAGCCTATAAGGGCCTCGTGACGCCTGAACATTTCCCATCAAACACCATGTGGGGCCGACTTCAGTTGGTGGGGATCGGGATCGCCATCACCGTCGTCACGCAATCCTCCAGCGCTGGCGTGGCCGCAACGCTTGTGGCGCTCTCCCTCGGCACGATAAACCTGTCCCAGGGGGCAGCCATGGTGATCGGGATGGATGTGGGCACCACCTTTACGGCCATGTTGGCGACAGTTGGTGGCTCAACCGACATGCGGCGAACTGCACTGGCACACGTGCTCTATAACCTGTTTGCGGGCACGATGGCCTTCTTCACGCTCGATTTTTACCTTGGTTTGCTTGATGCCTGGGTGGATGGTGGCTCACTGGGGAATGCGCCTTTTGCGCTCGTTGGTTTTCACACGGCATTCAATGTGATTGGTGTGATCATCGTTTTGCCATTTACAGTAGGCTTCGCGAATATGATCCGGCGGATGGTGCAAGAACACAGGGCGCCGCTTGAGCGCGGGCTGGATGTGGCCCTGTATCGTGAACCGGGGGCGGCCAGTATCGCCGGGCTTGCGGCCGCGCAGCAGCTCACGAATGCAATCTTTGAGGTGCTGCAGGGACAGCTTGACCCGATGCGCAGGCACAAAGACTGGTCGCGCCGTCTTGACGAGATCGAGCGGGGCATCACCGCCACAGAAACATTCGTCGAAAATATCCCCCATGAGGCCGCAAACGGGGCCGTAAGCGCGCGAGAGAGCAGCACCATCCATATCCTGGATCATTTGCGCCGTACGCATCACCGGTGCACGCAATTTGAAAGGGTGGACGCTTTGTCGTCTGACCGGCGCTTGTCGCGCCTGACAGCCGTTCTCGCCAGCAG
>JABXIV010000251.1 GCA_013372925.1 Alphaproteobacteria bacterium | reverse complement strand
TTGCAGGCATCAGACACAAGGGCCAGATAGTCCGAATAATCGCTATCCTGCATGAAGGTTGCCATACGCCGCACCCCACGCTGCGTTACGTGATGCGCATACTCCGGAACAACCAATCTTGCCATGCGAGCCATAAAAGGAAGCTAGGAAACAAAGACCGGGACGTCAATAAACATATACTGTCCCCGGAATTCCCCCTTAAGGCATTGTTCTAAAAGACAAAACACCTGATGCACTATGGTGCGTCAGGTGTGTGCTAAAAATTGATGGCCGAGAAAGGCTCAGAGCGCCCCACCATGCAGGGCAAAAATAACAAGGCTCCCAAACAACATTGGGAGCCTCGCGGCGAATGAGCGGCAACAAAAATTTCGCCGGATAAGTTTTCTATTCGGCCTCATAGTGAGTCGCTGGAAAGAAATATTTACGTCCTCCAACCACATATATAAATAAGCCCTTATCCTTCCAATCAACAGACGAAATTGCGCTTCCATCAACGACCCTCCACTTACCCCCTAGGCCAATACGGTACACTCCGCTTTCTGACACCAGAATATTCTCAAAAAAGATATGAATTAGAAGCGCACGCAGAACCTGCACAAACATAATTGGCAAAATTGCCACAAATAAAAAAGCTACATGCGGCCAGTTATCCCAATCACCTCGCATCAACTTTTCAACGGGATATACCCAGAACAAAAATCCAGCAAGGCCGATAAGGAGGACTATGCCAACATATCTACGCAAAGGCTTCCGTACTAACATTTGATCCCCCGCAGCTAATTTCGAGCTAGTGGCACTCAACACCATCCTCCTTACATGCAGGGTTTGGTACCTCTTCAACTTTAACGCCTATGAAACTGCTTACAACAGCCCCGGTAGCGGCAAATGCTCCGCAAGGTTCGGCGACGGCACATATAGCCGCTGGCACACCAACTGCCAGGCCACCTTCTATGCCAAATTCAGATGCTGCATTTACTGGGTCCCTACCCATTTGCACGTCAGCCAATGCTTCAGCGCCTTCACCAAAAACCGACACTGTTGTTCCAAGTTTCGAGACCATCTTGGCCCCCGAAAGATCAGGTTTCCCTGGAAATTCAGGGGACAGTATATTATTTATCATCACTGACAGCCTTCTTGGGGCGGCCCGGCCGTTGGGCGGCGAGGCGTCTGCCCTCTTGCCTTTCCAACTGTTCAACCCAGGCAGCAGCGCCTAATGGCCTGCCCGTGCGCGTGTGCATTTGCAGGCGCTTCATTTCCGCGTTCTCCACGCCGCCTTGCAGCAACGCCGCCCAATCCGGCACCTCCTGCAGCAAGGGGCCAACCTTCACAAGCGCATCATCTTTGCCCTCAAGGTGCGCGCGTGCGCTTGACCAAGCCCAATCTTCAGGCCGCTTGACCATACCCGCACGCACCGGGTTCAGCTCAACATACCGCGCGCAGGCAACCAGATGTTGCGCGTCCATCGGAAAAGAATGAAACCGCTCCTGCCACAGATGGCCGCGCGCGCCTTCACGGAAATTGATCATGCGGGTATAGCGCCGGTGCGCTTCACCGAGCGCAGCACGCAAGCCATCTTTATGGGAAGGCACCATGATCAAATGAACATGGTTCGGCATCAGGCAATATCCCCACACATCGGTGCCTGCTTTGTTGCAGGCATCAGACACAAGGGCCAGATAGTCCGAATAATCGCTATCCTGCATGAAGGTTGCCATACGCCGCACCCCACGCTGCGTTACGTGATGCGCATACCCCGGAACCACCAATCTTGCTATGCGAGCCATAAAAGGAAACTAGGAACCAAAGATCGGGACGTCAATAAACATATACTGTCCCCGGAATTCAAGCGAGGCAAAAAAACAAGGCTCCCAAACAACCTTGGGAGCCTCGCGGCAATTGAGCGAAAGCAGACCATTACATAGCTGCCTTGCAAGTCTCTACAATTGCTTCATCTGATACCGGGGACAAGTTCATAACCCTAGCACCAAAGTCTTCACCAATTCCGTTCAGCCACACCAAACCGTTCCCAATCATTGCGCCATCATCAGGAACAATTGTCAGAGTTTTAACAGTCGAACACATGATCACGGCCACCTGTGAAGACTGAATGTAGGTGTCTCGGAATTGCTTCCACTCTACCCAATTGGTCAACTTAAGTCGCTTCCGCCCTGCCTCATCCTCGGCTTGAAGATTGGCAAAGAATGGGAATTGAATCCCCTTCTCTATAGAAGACTGACTTGGGAATGCAATTGCCTCCTTAAATGCTTTAAGCGCCACATGAACTTTCTCAGAGTTGGTGTACATCACACAAGAGTACGAGTTCCCTCTAGCATCGACATCATAAGTTTCATCAAAAAGACTTGGGCCATCAAATGAAGGGGCAAACTGTGCAACGCTATCAAAGCATTTATGCCTTAATTCCTGGCTGCCACCTTCGCCCGCATTAACGGGGCCAGCGCCTCCCCAAAAGGTTATAAGTAAAATTCCTAGCAACACGCGCATCATGGCACCCTTCTATAATTTCCATTGCGGAAAATGTTTTGACGCCGCTGGCTTCTTTTAACGAGGCCCGGCTGCCGAACACCGTTGGAGTCTTTCGTGTAGACCAGTTCATTTGCGATAGCCCCATAGTTCCCTGCTGCAATAGCGGCATTCAACCCTGGGCTATTTGTTGCATCCAAGTTACCAGCTCCAACGTTGAACGCCAAATCAACCAAGGCATCGAACTCTTCTTGAGAAACCGGCAGATTGCCAACTAGATTTTCCACCGTTGTTTCAGCAGTCTGAATATCTCCATCAAATAGAGTATCTGACTGTGTCTGAGTAATTGTCTGTCCCGTCTGCAAATTGTCCGCAGGCGTAACTTTGTGCCCTGTACCCACCGTATCGTTTCCAGCCGTATCCTTGTAAACAGTCAACCTCGGTCCTTGACTACCATTTTCATTGTTTTCGACGGCGTCCTTTCCATCCTGACTCGTATCTAAGCTAGTCGCAGGTTGACAAATTTGGGTGGACCGCGTCGAGCTAGTAGCATTCGCTGCGTCTACACACAGCCCCGTAGGATCGGTGTTGTTGACGGGATCATTGTTGGTATAGGCAGATGGCGGAGACAAAACACAGCTACGTTGAAGGGCCGCACCCTTCGTCATAGCGTCAAATTATCCCATAGAGTTTCGTCGTACTCTTATTCCAGCAAGGCCAGATAACAAGGCTCCCGAACCGAACCGGGAGCCTCGCGGCAAATGGGCTTATTTTTCCAGCGAAGATTGGGTTAAACTTCTTTGCCGCACCTTTGACATCGAGTTCCTAGATATGGAACCCAAAGACCATTTGGGCCTTTCATGTAGGGGTGTCCACATTCTTGACATTTGATCCTAGTGGTCAAGAAACCAGCCAAAATGACACCTAGGATTACATGCCAATTAATACCAAAGACCAAACTAACAAATGATATTAGGCTCCCGATTCCAGCTAAAATCGATATGACTTTCCAGCGTGCTGTCACCCTAATGATCTTTCTCCTTTAAAAGTTGGATAATCAACGGATCGGTCATCTTATTAATAGGCCGTTGTTCTCCCCTTGGCGCTCCCGCCGCCTCTAGCCTCTGGACCTCCACCATCACATCATCCAGTGGGGTTTCCTTACCTGTCACCATTGTTACAATATCTTGGAACCCGAACTTTTTGCTGGTTGATAAACTAACCGAACCCGAAGCAGCTAATGGCGAAACCTCTAGCGCAGCGCTTCTTGACGTCCCTAAGTCAGACATTTGAACGTCTTCATTCACAAAACTACTTAGAGGAGAAAGGGAACTTACAGTCGCCGAAAAGGGCCCTCCTCCACCATTATAGTTAATTGCATCGCCATTAATGAGAGATGCATCGCCATCCACAACCCCGAACTCAAGCCCGGCTGAAATATCACGTCCAACGCCTTCTCTTGCTTCGCCAAAAACGCCGAAGTCAAATCGCTCAAAGTTTTTCTGTCCAGAGTTAAAGTAGATTCCAGCATTGCCGCCACCACCAACGCCCCAAAAGAAATCTCCTGTAAACGAAAGAGTATAGGTCTCATTCCCCGTTGGATCGGTGTTGTTGATGGGATCATTGTTGGTATAGGCGCGCTAGTGCGTCATAGGTATATCCCCCTCGTCGTAATCACATTACCTTTGGGTCAGGCGCATCTCGATACGGCGGTTGCGGCTGTAGGCAAACACATTGTCGGCCGGGTCGATGGGCTGGAATTCACCAAAGCCGGTGGCGGCAAGGCGCTCTGCCGGCACACCCACGGAAATCAGGAAGCGCACCACGGAAATCGCGCGCGCTGAGGAAAGCTCCCAGTTCGAGCGGAACTGCGCGTTTGAGATGGGGCGTTTGTCAGTGTGACCATCCACCCGCAAAATCCAGTTCAGTTCCGCAGGAATTTCGCGGGAGATGGCGATCAGCGTTTCTGCGAACTTGCGCATTTCCGCCCGGCCTTCGGGGCCAAGGTCTGCGCTGCCGCTTGCGAACAATAGTTCGGACGCAAACACAAAGCGGTCGCCCTCCACCCGGATTTCCGGGCGTGAGCTGAGCACCTCTTTCAACCGCCCAAAGAATTCAGATCGGTAACCGGCCAGTTCTTCCACCTTGCTTGCCAGCGCCCGATTGAGCCTGCGGCCCATATCCACGATCACCGCCTGATTGCGACGGTCCCGCTCCTCGCTGGCCTGCAAGGCCGCTTCAAGCCGCCCAAGCTGTTCCTGCAGCGCTGTGATATTGCGCTGAAGCTGGGCCACCTGTTCTTGCGCCCGCTTGGAGATAATCTTTTCTTCCGCCAGTGCGTCATCCGCGAACTTGAACTTGTCGGCAAGCTCTGTGGCGTCTGCCTCGAACCGCTCGCGCGCTTCTGTCATGGCCTTCAACCGGGCATCACTTTCCGATAGCGCCGTGCGGGTGGCATCAAGCTGGGCGCTCAGGCTATCGCGGTCCTGATTTGCGGCGGTAAGGTTTGCGGAAAGCTCGGCCATGCTGTCCCGAAGGGCCTGGTTGCTTTGCTTTTCCATCTTCAAAAGGTTGCCAAGCTGTGCCACCTGCCCACGCAGTTCCGCCAGCGCCTGATCGCGCCCCGAAAGGGCCTGCCCAAGGAAAAACTGCGCCAGCACAAACATCGACAACAGGAAAATGATAACCATCAACAGCGTGGAAAGCGCGTCCACGAAGCCGGGCCAGCTATTGTCCTGATGGCCGCCGCCGATACGCCTGCGCGAACCGATCATCAGCCCTGGCCCCCCTGGCCATCATTGCCGCCACCAGTTTTGCTTGCGTCAAAGCCCGCCGCGATGGTGCGCGACAGCAGCTTTAGTTCGGCCCTAAGCTCATCCACCAGATTATCAGCCGTGCGCCCCTGTTCCTCGATCAGGCGTTTGATGCCCACATCCAGGTTGCGAATATGGCCCTTGGTGGTGTCATCCATCGCGGGCGGAATTTCAGGTATCTCAATCGGCTTGTGGCTTGCTGCCAGCTTCTCGATCGCGGAGGCAAGTTCGCGCACCGTCTTGTCGCCATCAGCGGAGCGTTTGTCTGCCGCATCCATCTTGTCAGCAAGGGTCGCCAGCGATTCGGCAATGGCCGTCATGGTATGCTGGCCCTGGGCGCGGCTATCTTCGGAATGCTTCAGCGTGCGCTGCAGGCGGTCGATGCCATCTGCGGTTTGTTCCATCAGGGCTGTCATATAGGCGTTCGGGCTTGCCATGCCTTCGCTCATTTCACTGCGCGACAGGTGCGTCACCGACGCCAGCCAGTCTTCAACGCTGTTATAGAAACGCGTTTGCGCCTGGCTTGCCTGCAGATCAAGGAACCCGAGCACAAGGCTGCCGCCAAGGCCGAACAAGGAGCTTGAAAAGGCTGTGCCCATGCCGGAAAGCGGAGCCTCAAGCCCGGCCTTCAGTTCATCGAACATCAGCGCCATATCGCCGCCATCCACGGTCAGGCTCTTGATCGTTTGTCCGATGGCCCCGATGGTGCCCAGAAGGCCCCAGAAGGTGCCCAGAAGGCCAAGGAAAATCAGAAGCCCTGTGAAATAGCGACTAATTTCCCGGCTTTCTTCAAGGCGAGACGCGATACCATCCAGCACCGACCGCATGGAAAGCGTGGATAGGCGCATGCCGCCCTCTTCCTGCGCGGAAAGAAGTGCGGCCGCCGGTGCCATCAGCCGCGGCGTGATGCTCGAGCTTGCGCTCTCATTCCGCTTGAAGGCGGTAATCCATTCGATTTCCGGTTTCAGGTCAAACACACGGCGATAGGCGAAGGCCGCCCCCACAACCAGCGTGCCAAGGATCACCCCATTGAGGGCCGCGTTGGCAAGGAATGCATCAATAAGCGACCCCTTGAGAAGCACACCAAGGACCACCACAACGCCCGCAAACAGCGTCATCCGTGTTAAAAACTTGGTCGGTTTCTGCATAAGCCCAGCCTCTCCCCGTCAGGAAATCAAACAACCACAATCGGTTATGGCATTAATCTACCCCTAGTGTAAGGACAGAATTGTGGCTGTAAATGGGTCAAATACAATCAATTTTTTGCCGCCCAAAGGGGTTGGGCATACTAAGGGCCAAACTTTGGCCCAATCGTCAAGACCGCATACAAGGCCGCGGGCATGGTCAGGCCCAGCGGTCATAGGGGCTGAGGGCGTGGAAACCTATATCCACATCCCCCTTCAGCCTTTGCCGTAATAGCGGCGCAGGATAACAAGCTGTTCTTTCGGTTTGGCGTTAACGACCTCGTCCGCCAGCGCGTTCACCTTCGCCACAGCTGGCACAGCATTCACGCGTGCAAGCCACGCCGCAAAACGCGGCCAGCGCGCACCATCAAGCTGCCAGCCCGCCCACAAGGCATTCTTGAGTAGCGTGGCGATAACAATGTCGCCCGCGCTGATGTCACCCGCGAGGAAACCATCCTCAGGCACTTCGCCTTCAAGATAGTCGAGGGCCTGGGGCATGTCTTTTTCAAGTGCTTCGGCGATGATTGCTTCATCAGGCTCTTCCTTAAACAGGCGGGGCCTGATCATGCGCTGGAAAAACAGTTTGAAAAGAACGTTTCGACCCAGATGGTCGTCAGCATATTCCTCGAACCAACGGGCACGCGCACGGCTTTGGATATCGCCCGGGTAAGCAGGCGTTTCCGGATAGGCTTCATCCAGATACTGTACGATGGCGGTGCTGTCAGGCAGCGTAAAATCACCAATCTGCATCACCGGAATGCGACGCAACGGGCTGATTTTTGTGAAATTCTCGTCCCCCAGATACGGCACCTGAGGAATACAGCGGAAGGGCACGCCCTTCATGTCCAATATAGCCAGAACCTTACGGACATATGGGGAGACTGGTGTACCAATGATGGTCATTTTGTCTGTCACGGCGATACCCTTCACGCTGTTCGTGGGAAGAACTTTTATATGGAGAGGATGACAGCGATTGCCGCCAATTTCTTTGAATAGGTACTATGCAAACATGAAATAAAAAAGGCCGCGGAGATTTCCGCAGCCTTTCGTAATAGCTTTTATATTAGGTCGCGACTTTGATTAGTCGGCCTTCTGAACCAGCTTGCGGCGTGCCCGCTTGATCACGCGCTCAATCGGTGCATGCAGGCGGTCGTTCGCTGCAATGATGCCACCGGTCTTCAGCATGTCGGCGCCGCCGTTCATGTCTGTCACATAACCGCCAGCCTCACGCACCAGAAGGATGCCTGCTGCAATGTCCCAAGGTTTCAGGTTCGATTCCCAGAAGCCATCGAACCGGCCCGCAGCCACATAGGCCAGATCAAGCGTTGCTGCACCAAAACGGCGAATACCCGCCACAGACGGCATGAACTCTGCCATCTCAGCCAGGAAATCCATATGGCCGTCACAGCCCTTGAACGGAATGCCCGTTGCAAGAAGCGCTGTTTCCATTTTATCCCGGCCGGATACGCGAAGACGCGAGTCATTAAGGTAAGCACCCTGGCCTTTTTCAGCCCAGAACAGCTCGTCTGTCAGTGGCGCATAGGTAACTGCTGCTGTGATCTCACCACGTTCTTCCACGGCCACAGTCAGCGCAAAATGCGGCAGACCATGCAGGAAGTTTGTGGTGCCATCAAGCGGATCAACAATGAAACGCACGTCATCACGCTTGCCCTTGAACTCGCCGCTTTCTTCCAAGAGAAAACCGAAATCCGGGCGGGCGTGTTTCAGCTCTTCATAAATTGTACGTTCAGCGCGCTTGTCTGCAGCGCTCACAAAATCAGCCGGGCCTTTTTTGGAAACCTGCAGCTGCTCTACTTCGCCAAAATCGCGACGCAGGTTGCGGGCTGCTTTGGTAACGGCTGCCACCATCACGTTGATGAGGGGGGAACGACGGGCCATTGCGCTTCTCCAATCAAAAAAAATAATACTCAGAACAAAAACAGATTACGGATTTTAGGAGTCCGCGCGGCTCACATACTCACGCTCAGCCGTGGAAACGATAATCTTGTCGCCAGCGCTCACGAACGGCGGCACGCCAACGCGCAGGCCGTTTTCAAGCGTTGCAGGCTTGTAGGAGCTTGAAGCTGTCTGGCCTTTAACAACAGGCTCGGTTTCAGATACTTCAAGCGTCACCTTGTCTGGCAGGCTAACGCCCAGCGGCGTTTCTTCGTGGAATTCGATAACAACGGTCATGCCGTCTTGCAGGAACACAGCATCATCGCCAATGTCTTCAGCGGAAATTGCGATTTGCTCGTAGGTTTCCTGATCCATGAAGTTGAACATGTCACCATCCTGGAACAGGAACTGATAGTCTTTCTGCTGGAGGCTTACGCGCTCTACTTTCTCGCTGGAGCGGAAACGCTCGTTCAGCTTGGAGCCGTCGCGCAGGTTTTTCAATTCAACCTGCAGATATGCGCCGCCTTTACCTGGCTGGGTGTGGGCGATCTTAACAGCGCGCCACAGGCCGCCTTTGTGCTCAATTACATTACCCGGACGGATCGCGTTACCATCGATCTT
>JABXIV010000179.1 GCA_013372925.1 Alphaproteobacteria bacterium | reverse complement strand
GCAAAATTATAGGCCCGCATTTTCAGGAAAACATCCAGCCGGGCTTTCTCGCGCTCGTTCCAGATCAGGCCGTAAACGCGTTTTTCCGCGATGGGGTAAGCTAAAAACATGACGGCGAAGAAAATGTAAAACAGCGGTTCGATCGGCAGTGTGCCCATAACCGTGTCCCAGCCGATATCGCTGAGGCGATAGCCCATAAAGGCCAGAACCCCGGCAGGCACGCCAAAGCGCACAAGCTTGGCCACAAGGCCAAACGCAGGCATTTCCTTTAGACGCTGAACGAGGGCGCCAGCGGCTTCTGTCAGGCTGTTTGTCACGGTCTTATTTCGCGAGGCGCGTGCCTCCGCCTGCCTTCATTTTCTGGCGGTTGATGCTGATGTATCGGGCAACCGCCTGTTCATAATCTGCCAGCAGCGATGACAACACAGCATGCCATGACCGTTTCAGGCTTTCATGGCGGCTGGCTTTGCCCATAGCTGACCTTGTCAGGCTATCTTCACACAGATGTTGCAGACGGTCCGCAAATGCAGTTATGTCGCCGGGCGTCACTAAATACCCGGTTTCCCCATCTTTAACAAGGAAATGGCTGCCGGACGCGTCTGCGCAAACCGCAGGGATACCGCTTGCCATGGCTTCAAGGGTAACGTTGCCGAAGGTCTCGGTAATGCTGGCGTTGAAGAACAGATCGCTGGACGCGTAGGCACGGGCGAGGTCTTCCCCCTGTAAGTAACCACAGAAGACGGCGCTCGGCAGGCGCTTGGTGAAGTTTTCTCGTTCGGGGCCTTCACCGACGATCAGCGGCCTGAATTTCACACCACGGGCAGCTAACTGGTCCATGGTGTCTGCGAAAACGCCGAGGCCTTTTTCAAGCACCAGGCGGCCCACGAAGGCGATCGCGATTTCATCATCTGCTATGCCAACGCTTTGGCGCCAAGCCATGTCGCGTCGGGCGGGTGAGAAAAGTTCGGCGTCCACGCCGCGGCTCCAGATACGGATGTTGTCGCTCATGCGCTGTTCTGTCAGGATGTCACGCATGCAGTCAGACGGCACGTAAACCTGCTCACACTGGTGATAGAAGCGCCGCATCAGGGCTGTAACGGCAGGTTCAAGCCAGGCCATGTGATAGTAGCGCGGGTAGGTATCAAACCGTGTGTGGAATGAGGATACTGCTGGCACTTGATGATGCCGTGCCCAGCGAAGGGCTGCCCAACCCAACAGATCGGGTGCCGCGAGGTGGATCAGGTCAGGGTTAAAAGCCTCAAGCTGTTTGCGAATTTTTCGAGGCATGCCCAAGGCCACGCGGTATTCACTTCTTCCCGGCAGCGCAACAGAAGGAACAGAGACCAGTGTGCCTTTGTGCTGGAACGCAGGCTTTTCTGCCGTTGGGGCGAACACCAGAACCTCAATACCCTGTTCTTCAAGGAAAGCAACCAGTGTGTTCAGGGCCCTTACAGGGCCATCCATCACATAGTTATAGTTGCCGGAGAACAGAGCAATCCGTCTTGGTCGAAGGTTGTGAATGTCAAAAGGCATTTTTTTATCCATCATTCGGCCGCATCCAGCATCAGATGCGGTGATCTGATCTTGTGTAAAAGCCTTTGATGAAACTTTTAGGTCAGCTTCATCGTGTGAGGATATAATACCACAGAATACGGCGTATTCTGGGCGCTTTCAGGGTTTCAGGAAGGCAATCCGAATCCGATGTCGATATACCCCAGGCGCTCTATTTTTCGGTGCTCTGCCGCGGATGGAATCCCGTCAATTTCCAGATATTCGCCTTCGGCAAAATGATATATCGCAACGAAGAAGCGTGGCTCTCCTTTGCTGTCCAAAAGTGGTAGCTTCAGTGTTGTGGCCTGAGCCTGTTTCCCCCGGCTGAACATCAGTGCTTCGGAGATATAGAAGCCGCATGGTTGATCGGTGACATTGTCATAAACCGCGGCCACACGTTTGCGCTGGTAATCCGGAACCAGCGCCAACGGGTCGATACCGGTCAGTTTTACGCCAAGCCATGTCTCAACCTCTGTTCCGGCGAGGCGTACGGTATAGGTTCCGGGAGCTGATTTCTCAAATATAACCACGTGAGGCAGCAGTCCGCTCAAGCGAGACATTTTCAAGTCTGCCTTGGCGGGGATCGTCTCGCCTTCGGTCAGCAGGCTTTGCCAGGTGTCCGTCCAGTCTTTCAGAAGGGCTGGGAGGGGTGCGTTGGCGACTTTTCCCAGTTGCAAGTCAATCCTGCTTGGCGTCTCCGAAAAGTCGAATGGATCTCTTTTGTATGTTTCAGCCATGGCACATCACTCACAATAGTATGGTTCACGATGCTAGCACAAAGAAGCACAATTTTGACGATTGTTTTGCAATATTTATTGGTGCCGCATTTGATGGTTTTCTGTCTCAGGCATCGAAACTTGCTTGACGCCATTTTTTCTTCTTGATATTAATACTAAGAATTGTTCGCAATTATAGGGATTGGTTGCTGGCATGTATGTGTGTCTTTGCAATGGATATACTGACCGTGAAATTCGCTCGGCCGTTCGTGAAGGTGGCGTAAGTAACGCTG
>JABXIV010000086.1 GCA_013372925.1 Alphaproteobacteria bacterium | reverse complement strand
ATGAAAAAGACCTTGGTGCCATGACAGAGGATGAGCGGATCATCTTCGAAAGCCAGGTCTATGAGCGCGTGCGCCATGAGCTGGTTTTGAACATGAAACATCACCATTGTTGTGAGTGCGAGGAAGATGAAATCCGGCTCTATCGCTATGCGCCGTTCCTAATTTCCTAAGGCCATCTTTGCGGTCGGGTAGGCCGCATCAAAAATGCATCTGGCGGTACTTCCATGGGGGCAGAAAGCCTGATAGGGTCGCGCCATGACAAGCCAGAACAGACATGATCTTCCAACACAGGCAGGCATTATTCACCTGCTGTCGGAACGCACCATCAACCGCATCGCAGCAGGCGAGGTGGTTGAACGGCCTGCCAGTGCCGTGAAGGAACTGGTGGAAAATTCCGTGGACGCAGGGGCCACGCGAATTGATGTTGTGATGCGCGATGGCGGCAAGGCGCTTATCCAGGTGGTGGATGATGGCCGCGGCATGGATGCGGGCGAGCTTAACCTGGCCGTGGAACGCCACGCCACGTCCAAGCTGAAAGACGATGATCTGGTGAACATCGGCTCGCTCGGCTTCCGGGGGGAGGCGCTGGCATCTATCGGGGCTGTGGCGCGGCTTACCGTTACCTCAAAGGCGCAGGGGCTTGATGAAGCCTGGGCCGTGCGCGTGGAAGGCGGGCAAAAGCATGCGGTTGAACCCGCGGCGCTGACGGCGGGCACCCGCATTGAAGTGCGCGACCTGTTCTATTCAACGCCCGCGCGGCTGAAGTTCATGAAAACGGCGCGCACGGAATACAGCCAGGCCGGTGATGTGATCAAACGGTTGGCAATGGCCCACCCGGATGTGGCCTTCACGCTGTCAGACGGGGACAGGGTAACCTTCCGTGCCCCGCAGGTGGCCAGCCTGACGGGTGATGCCCGGCTGGAGCGGCTGGGCGCGATTTTGGGCAAGGAATTCCGCGAAAACGCGCTTGAGATAGACGCCGACCGTGAAGGCCTGCGCCTGACCGGCTTTGCAGGGCTGCCCACCTATTCGCGCGGCAACGCCCAGCACCAGTATCTGTTCGTGAACGGCAGGCCGGTGAAAGACAAGCTTCTGAACGGGGCCGTGCGCGGCGCGTATCAGGATTATCTGGCGCGGGACAGGCACCCGATTCTGGCCCTGTTCCTTGATGTGCCCTCCAGCTTTGTGGATGTGAACGTGCATCCGGCGAAGGCGGAAGTGCGCTTCAAAGATGCGGGCCTTGTGCGCGGCTTGATCGTATCGGCGCTCAGACATGCGCTGGCGGCGGCCGGGCACCGGGCATCAACAACGGTGGCGGGCGCAGCCCTTGGTGCCATGCGGCCGCAATCCGGCCTTTCGAGCGCGCTGCCATACGGCAGGCCGCACGAACGCCCAACCTTGCCCGCGGGCTTCCGCGACGTCGCCGAACAGATGTATAACCCATCCGGTGGCACCTATGGGGGCTTCCGCGAAGACAGCCAGCTTGCGTTTGACCGGACCGGCGATATGGCCGCCCCAAGCGCCCGCCCGATCGACGATCAGGCCACTTATGGCAGTGCAGGCGTGGCCGATTTGCCGCCCCAGAAAGCGCCGGAAGATTTCCCGCTTGGCACCGCGCGGGGGCAGGTGCACGCCACTTATATCGTCAGCCAAACCGCAGACGGCATCGTAATTGTTGACCAGCACGCAGCCCACGAACGGCTGGTTTATGAACGCATGAAAAAACAGATCGCCGACACCGGCGTGGCGCGGCAAAGCCTGCTGCTGCCTGAGGTGGTGGAACTGGAGGACGGCCCAGCCGAGCGCCTGCTGAAACGCGTTGATGAACTTGAGGCCCTCGGTCTTGTGATCGAACCCTTTGGCGAAGGTGCCGTGGTGGTGCGCGAAGTGCCTGCGATGCTGGGCAAGCTGGATGTGAAGGGCCTTGTGCGCGATCTGGCGGATGAGCTGACAGAACTTGATGAAGCGCTAAGCCTCAAGGAAAGCCTTGAAGACGTGTGCGGCACCATGGCCTGCCACGGCAGCGTGCGTGCAGGTCGCCGCCTGACGGTGGACGAAATGAACGCGCTTTTGCGCGAGATGGAAGCCACGCCGCACTCAGGCCAGTGCAATCACGGCCGCCCCACCTATGTGGAACTGAAGCTCAGCGATATCGAAAAGCTATTCGGTCGGCGTTAAAGGAATATTGGGTGATGAAATCTGTATTGGCCGCTCTCGGCACCGCTCTTATTCTTTGCCAAGGGTCTGCTGCAGCGGATGAAGCCCAAGCTTGGTATTGTGATGCGCAGGCCATACGTTGGACAAAGACTGAGCTTGGCGATCAGAAAGCGGTCGTTGCCTTGCCAAAAGAAGGTGAGACGATTGAACGCCTTGTCGTTTTCCTGCATGGCGACGCGGCCCGTAGGGACCCGACCTATCAGTATAAATCAGCAGACTTTATCGCTAAAAACTGGCCCGGCACAGTGGCGGTAGGCATGCTACGGCCAAGCTACAAGGATGGCTGCGGCAAAGGCTCGGATGGGGCAGACAGTTTTAAGATGGGCGATAACTACACGCCTCAGGTCGTAGCGTCGCTCGCGGCCAGCATTCGGGCCCTGAAGGATGAATTCAATCCGAAGCAGACCATCATCATGGGACATTCGGGAGGGTCTGCCTTGACGGGCCTTCTGGCTGCGCGGTATGGCGCCTTGCAGGACATGAGCGTGATGATTTCTTGCCCATGTGACCTGCCGAAATGGCGGCAGATGATGGCCAAACTGACGGAAAATCCGCGTTGGAAGAACGATATGCCGGGCCTGTCAGCAACAGCGGAAGTGGGGACGATTCCCGTGGGCGCCGATGTTCGTCTGTTTGTTGGTGCGAACGACCGGGTGACACCGCCTTTCCTGAGCGAAGAGTTCGTGGCTGCGGCGAAAGCCCGTGGTATGGAATTTCCGCTGACCATCGTACCGGATGCCAGTCATGACTTTATCGTCGAACAGCGGCAGCTGAAGGCTGTGCTAGACGCGATCCGGGACTAAGGTGTGGCGATCCCCCTTTTCGTCTCTAAATATGTTGCGAAGCTGGCGAGCCAGTGGCTGCCGGCATAATGCTCGTCGTTGACCGCTTTCACGCCTGTTTCCTTATGCACCGCCGCGGCGGCTAAGATGGAAGCCTTGCGCGGGTCATCGTCTGCGAGGGCTGAGGCAATGCCCTCAAGCGCCCAGGCGCGGGAAAGGTTCACCCCGTCCAGATGCACCAGCTTGCCGTCGGTGGCGTCTTTCACAATCGCTGGTTCAAGCCAGTCACCGCGGCCATTTCTGGGAATGCGCGGTAGGAAGCGCCCCAGCCATACGGTGAAATCTTTCTGGTTCATCACCCGGCGCATCAGGTCGGCCTCCATCAGGCAGGGGGATAGGAAATCCTCGCCCGAAGGCTCATAACCGATCGGGCAATTGGTGTCTTTTTCAAAGAAATCCAGCGTCCGTTCCGTCAGCAAATATTCGAAGGCCCGGTTGTTCACCGTGCGGGCATAATCCAGCATCAGGCCAAAGGCGAAGGCGGTTTGGTTGTGAGTGCCAAGGCGCACGGGGTAGGCCAGCTTGGGCAGCCAGTCTGTCATCTTGGCGACAATTGCGTCCTCCAGCGGGCGAAGGGTTTCGCGCCACTTCTGGTGCGTGGGGT
>JABXIV010000189.1 GCA_013372925.1 Alphaproteobacteria bacterium | reverse complement strand
TGCTTGATCGTACCAGCCCGAACCAGATGGCTGATATGATGCGCAAGCGTGGATGCAGGAATATCAAGATGCTTCTGCAACTGCCCAACGTTCAACCCATCTGTGCCAGCCTTCACCAGCAGGCGCAAAAGCGCCAATCGGGCAGGATTGCCAAGCGAGGAAAACACTGCTGCTGCGGTTTCATCATTCATCGTCATCACCATAAAACTATTATTCTAGATATGTAGAATAATGTGTGGATGTCAACCACCGAACCTGTGGTCTTCACGCAACAGCTGCCATGCGGTTTTACATCAGCCTGTCATGAAATATTAATAAATAATTTGAACTCTAATGATATCCCCCCTATATCAACACCATGAATACGCACAAAAAAGCGAATTTAAGCAGCCAAAGGCGCATATCGAAATAAAACCCCACTAAAATTTAATTAGATTTGAAATATCTTCATCTACGGATGAGGGGTTGCTTTTGCGCCATATTTCATTCCCCAGAAACAGGAGATTTTTCCAATGGAGCTTTTCTTGAGAGCTCAGGACACCGCCGATTTTAAAGAAGAAGATAGGACAGACGTTTTCGCCTACGCGAGAAAATCCAGCCCTCTTCTGAAATGGACCTTCTGGTCCCGCCTCAAGGCGTGTCACAAAAATGGGGAACTAGGTGCCACTGTTGTCATGCTGGGGTGCGGCGTGATTTTGGCCTGTATGCTTGGTGCCGCCAATCTGACGGACAAAATGGCTAGCCTCTTTCGGTCATAGCCGATCGAGAGGGTAGGCCCCGCAGGGCCCACCCACAGTATTTCAGCCCGCCCTAGAAACGGGCCCGAATACCCGCATAGGCAGACACGCCCGGCGTGCCGTATCCAAGAACCTGCTGATAGTCCTCGTCGAACAGGTTATCGATACGACCATACAGTTCCAGCATATCGTTCAGCGCGTATGATGCCCGAAGGTCAACCCGCGTCCATGCATCAACGGTCAAGCCACTGCTATCAAGCTCGTTCCCATTGTGGGTAACAGACAAATTCGCCTTCAGCTTCTCCAGCGGTTGCCAGCGAAGTGAGGCAAAAAACTCATCCCGTGGACGATTCGACAGGCGAGCCCCTGTATCCAGGTCCTTGGCAGAGACATGCGTATAATTTGCAGTGATACCGAATGTATCTGTCATGCTTGCGTCCAGGGAAAGCTCCAAGCCCTTCGCGCTGGTGCGACTGATATTCTGGTACCCCTCTGAGTAGGTAAAGGTAATCAGATTGTCAGTATCCTGATTGAAGTAGGTGGCGGCCAGCGTCACACGGTTATCCAGAAACGGCTGTTTGACACCTACTTCCCAGGCGTCTGAGCGCTCAGGGTCCAAAAGCGGGTTTGCAGCGAAGCCGCAACAAGCAAACGTAAGCTGGAAAATGGTTGGGGCCTTGAAACCTTCACCCCACGCAGCCGCAATCTGCGTGCCGGCACCCTCTATACGGTAGGACGCATTCAGTTCGCCATTTGTAGTGGTACCGAAAGTTTCATGGTCATCAACACGCACACCACCAGACAGCGTCAGCCCCTTGATCTTGCTGTAGGTCAGCGTACCGAAAAGGCTGTCGGTTGAGATTGCTTCCGCATCCACGGTCTTTGCCTTGACTTCCTCGTGCTGCGCACCTGCCGTCAGCGTCCAGCCTTCAGCAAGCTCGGCAATCGCTAAATAGTCGAAGTTCAATCGCTCGCCTTCAGCGCCATAGGTGAAAATATCGCCTGCGTAGTTCTTGCGGTCGATTGAGGAATATTCCACCGAAAGCGTGTTACTTACCTTGCCTTCCAGCAGACCGAAGGTGAAACGGCCAGCCAACGAGAACTCTTCCGACGTGCTGTTGTCATCCGTGTCCGAAAGCTTGTAGGCGCCATCAGCGAAGGCAAAACCATCATAGTCATTCTTGCTGTCCGTGTAGCTGGAAGTCAGCTCGAAACCCGTATTTTCGCCGAGCTTTGCATGGAACTTGCCGCGCAAGTTCAGGCTTTCAAACCCGTCCGTTTCGGCATTGCCGTCAGCCTCGTCGGCCGCGGAAATGCCGTCCGCATCCTTGAAGCTTGCAGACAAATTGAAACCAATTCTGTCTGTCCCGCCATGCGCGTTGCCGCCCAGATGGAGGCTGTCAAACGCGCCATACTCCGCAAAAGTATCGCCGCCGAATCCCTCGCCGCCCCGCTTGGTGATAATATTGATCACGCCGCCCATGGCGTCAGAGCCATAAAGCACAGCCTGCGGGCCGCGCAGCACTTCAATGCGCTCAATCCCCTGCGGATCAAGCGTGGAAAAATCAAACGCACCACCAACGGACGACGGGTCGTTCACCTGCACACCATCGATCAGCACCACTGTCTGGTCGGTTGCCGCCCCGCGGATTGACACCGTGGCCACACCGCCGAAAGCGCCGTTCTGGTTAATTGCCACGCCCGGCAGGGTCTGCAGCGCATCCACCACAAAACTATACTGCCCTTCCTTCAGGGCCTCTTCCCCGATCACAGCAATTGATTTGGCAACATCTGCAGCCGGCTGCACGCGCCGTCCCGCCGTTACTACAAACTCTTCGATTTCATTGTCAGCCGCCTGAACAGCCCCCACACCGGTTAGCGCGGAAGTAACCACAAGCATTGCCTTGAAGACCTTTAATCTGGACATATGCCAGCTCCATCATTGGGCCCCAATTGGGCCTGAACCAAAAAAGCTGATGCTGGAGATTGCCTTGGCAAAGAAGGGACAAGCTCCGTACACAGCAACGAACTTGTCGCCGGTACGGAAATCCGCTCCCTTTGGTTAACCCGACCCAGGGATGGGCGACCGGATGGCAGGTCTCCTGGCTTGTGGATCGTCACGCTCCCCGCCCTTCCCGGCTTTCACCAGTGGGCCAGATGGGGGCATTCCTCACATACAGTTGCGGGTACAGCTGCGGCTTTGCCTGATGGCATACCGCATTCCCTCTTAGCTTTCCCTGGATAAGGGAAAGAACCATCACGTGCTCATTGCATAAAAGCTAAGCGGCAAAAACACAACAGATACGTGGCGGCAGCCTGTTGGTCATGTGGATTTCAGGATTTGATGGATCAGCTTGATCATCTGGTTATCGCGCCATTTTTTGGCGTAGATCATGCCAAATGAGTATTGAATTTTGGGCGTGAAGGGTTTCAGCACTGTCCCGCTACTGGCCAGATCGCCGGCTGTGATGGGGTTCATCACGCTAAGCCCCACATTGTTTTCAACCATGGCGCAAATGCTGCCAATATTGGCTTCGGTTTTACCCGCAAGGGCTATGTGGCGCTCTTCGATCAATTTCAGTGTTTCGTCGGCTGCGATATTTGGCTGGTTAGCAAAAATCACATGCTGGCCCGCAAGGTCAGTGACATCAATCATATCCTTCTGTGCGAGCGGATGCTTCTTCGGCACAAGGCACACAGCATCGGTGCATGCAATCCTATCAAGCTGAAGCTGCTCGGTCGCCAGCGGCATGGTGACAAAACCGATATTGAACTG
>JABXIV010000283.1 GCA_013372925.1 Alphaproteobacteria bacterium | reverse complement strand
TGAACATTGCGCACCAGGTCCATATCCAGCTTTACATAGTCGGGCCGCATTTCATGCAGCATATTCAGCCCTGACCAGCCTGAGCCAATATCATCAAGCGCAACCCCGAAACCCGCGTTCCGGTAAAAGGCCAGAATGCCTTTCAGGTGTGCCCGGTCTCTCGCTTCGTGGGTTTCTGTAAGCTCAAAGATAACATCTGATGGCTTTAACCCTGCTTCTTCAACTGCGGCGGCCGTGGCGCGCAGGCAGTATGCAGGATCATAGATGCTGGACGGATTGAAATTGATGAAAACCTTGCCTTTCAGTCCGGCTTTCGCGGCGGACTCGACCGCGCTTCGGCGGGCCAGAAGGTCTGCGGTGAACAACAGGTCGGATTTGCCAGCAATGTCAAACACATGGGCGGGCGGGATGATGTCCCCCAATGTGTCGCGCAGGCGGAACAGCCCTTCATGGCCGAACGTTTCGCCCTGATGGCGGCCTGATGCATGCACAATCGGTTGGAACCATGTTTCAAACGATCGCGCTTCGAGGGATTCGATAATCCACTGGCTTTGAAACCGGTTGATGAAAACATCTGCCTGAAATACGCGGCCAAAATCGCTTGCATCAAGATCGTCGGTTTCGCTTGTCAGGATTTTTGTGTTCGCCAGTTCCTGCCCGTTGAATTCGCCGAAAAGCGCAGTCAGCAGCAGACCAACCTTCTCCTCGCTCACAAAAATACGCAGCCCGGTGGTGGCAAACGTGTGGGTGGGCAGTTCAAGCGTTTTGGCGCATTCCAGTGCCCGTTTGTGGCTTTCGGATGTGGGTGAATAAACCCAGAAATATGTTTCCCGAAAGATATGCTGCTTGATGGTTTCGCACTCTTTACATTCCATGTCAGGCTCCGTTTCTGGCGTTTGCACTGCATACGCATTCGGCGGCTTTTTGGATGGGGGACAGGCGGATTGTCGGGCGTAACCATTGAAACCGTCATAAAGCCTTGTTAAGGCTTGAGAAAAGAAACGCACAAGGACAGGTATGACGTTACGAGCAACATTGATCGGGATTGGCGCCCTTCTTTTGGGGGCGGGGGCGCTGAACTTAGGTATGGGGCTACAGGCCTCGCTTCTTGGTGTTCGGGCGGGAATTGAAGATTTCCCGACACTGATGATCGGCCTTGTGATGTCAGCCTATTATGCAGGCTTTGTGGCTGGCAGCCTTTATGCGCCTTCGGTTGTGGCGCGGGTGGGGCATATCCGTACTTTCTCGGCGTTTGCGTCCATGGCCTCTGCCGCCGCGATTTGCCACGCGGTGTTTGTTGACCCCATTAGCTGGATCGTTTTTCGGGCGCTGACCGGCTTTTGTTTTGCAGCCCTTTGCCTTGTGGCGGAAAGCTGGCTCAACGCCCGTGCCAGCAACCTTAACCGGGGCACTGTGGTTTCCATCTATTTCGTGGTGATGCTGGGCGCAACCGCCGCGGGCCAGGCGTTCCTGATGATGGCGCCGCCTTCGGGGTACGACCTGTTCGTGTTCGTATCGGTTATCATTTCGCTCGCGCTTGTGCCAATCGCGCTTACGTCCACGCCCTCGCCAGAGATTTCCGCACCTGACCGGATGCGCCTGAAGCGGCTTTACAAGGTTTCGCCGGTTGGCGTGGTGGGTACGTTCGGTGCTGGCCTTATCACGGGTGGTTATTGGGGCCTTGGGGCTGTGTTCGCGCAGGCCAAGGGGCTGAAGGCAGATGACATCGCCGTGTTCATGACGCTTCTTGTGGCGGGCGGCGTGGTCACCCAGTGGCCGTTGGGACGCCTTTCTGACCTGATGGATCGGCGGATTGTCGTGGCCAGTGTGGCCCTTGTGATCGCCGTTGTTGGTGTGATGGTGGGCATCGGTTTCCTGCCGGACGACCCATGGCTATATGTGATGGGGGCTGTGATGGGTGGGCTTGTGCTGCCGCTTTATGGCCTTGTGCTTGCGCATACGAACGACCATTTGGGGCCAGAGGATTTCGTGCCGGCTGGCGCTGCGCTGCTGGTGCTTTACGGCGTGGGCGCGGTGGCAGGGCCGCTTCTGGGCACGCTTGCCATGCGCATTGCCGGGCCGGGTGGCCTGTTCCTTTATCTGGCGCTTGCGGGATCGCTGCTTGCGGCCTTCACTGGATACCGCATGACACGCCGTGCCGGTGTGGATATGGACGAAGCTGAGAACTTTGTGCCTGTCGGCCATACCACAGCCATGGCTTATGAATTGGACCCGCGCGCCGAGGAAGATAATGGCGAGGAAGACGGCGATCATACTGACGAAGCTGAGGCTATCCAGATCGCCGACCGCCCGTAGTGATGCACGTTTAACTAGTGTAATACGCGTTGACGCGGGCTTGATTTACGCTACTCTCAACCAATGGCATGGGGGCATGCCGCAGGGTGTTGGGAGCCAATATGGCAAAAGCGAAATATGATGTGATTGTCTTCGGGGCGACAAGCTTCGTGGGCAAAATTCTGACCAGTTATATGATGGCGCACTATGGCGTTGGCGGGGATGCAAGCTGGGCAATCGCCGGGCGTTCGGCCGACAAGCTGCAGGACCTGAAAGAGGGTCTTGGCGAAAAAGCCAAAGCGCTGGACGTGATCGTGGCAGATGCTGCCGATGAAGGTGCGCTGAACGCCATGGTGACGCAAACCAAGGTGGTGATCTCCACCGTTGGACCTTATGCGCTGTATGGCGAACCGCTTGTGAAAGTGTGCGCCGAAACCGGCACCGATTATGTTGATCTTACGGGTGAGGTGCAGTGGATCCGCCGTATGGTTCGCCGCTATGAGGCGACAGCGCAGGCATCCGGCGCGCGGATTGTTCACTGTTGCGGGTTCGACAGCATCCCTTCTGATCTTGGTGTTCATTTTCTTGAGCGCGAGGCCATGGCCAAGTTTGGCGCGCCAGCAACGCTTGTGAAAATGGGTGTGAAGGCGCTCAGGGGCGGTATGTCCGGCGGCACAGTGGCCAGCCTGATGAATGTGATGAAAGAGGTGTCGAAAGAGCCGGAGCTGAAGAAAGAGCTGGCCGATCCCTACAGTATTTGCCCGCGTGAACACGGTTTTTCCGTGCGTCAGCGCAATATTTCAGGGGCTCAGTTTGACAAGGATTTCGGTCGGTGGCTTGCGCCGTTTGTGATGGCTGGCATCAACACAAGGGTGGTGCACCGTACCAACGCGCTCAAGAATGCGGCCTATGGCGGCCAGTTCCGCTATGACGAGGCCATGTTCACCAAGGGGCGTTGGGGCGCCACCTTCATGACGCTGGGGCTGGGCATGTTTATGATGCTGGCATCCTTAAGCCCGACGCGCGCTTTTCTTGAAAAATTTGTCGTGCCCAAGCCCGGTGAGGGGCCAAGCCCCGAGGAGCAGGAAAACGGTTTCTATGACTTGCGATTTTTCGGCAAGACCGATGCGGGTGACGTGTTGCGCACGAAAGTAACCGGCGACCGTGACCCAGGCTATGGCTCCACCGCGAAGATGCTGGCACAGGCTGGCTTGTGTCTCGCGACTGACGTGCCGAAGGAAGCGCTCGCAGGCGGCTTCTGGACTCCGGCAACTGCCATGGGTGATAAGCTAATTGAACGGCTTGAAAACCATGCGGGCCTTGAATTCAAAGTTGTTGAAGACGCATAGCGGGGGCGTGTTGGTAAGCTGTTAAGGGTTTTCCATATATCCTTCCGGGTGTTGGAGGTGGCATGAAGATACGGTGGCTTTGCATGATTGTGTTGCTTTGGGCGATGCCTGCTGGCGCGCAGCAAAGATTCACGCTTGTCACCGAAGAACAGCCGCCGATGAATTACCTTGATGTTGAAACCGGCACGGTGCGCGGTATTTCAACGGAGCTGGTGCGCGCCATCATGGAAAAAGCCGGGTATGACTATCATATCCAATTGATGCCTTGGAATCGCGGGTTCCGGCGCGCCCTGCAGGATAAAAACACCTGTATTTTTACCACCGTAAGAACCCCTTCGCGTGAGAGCCAATTCAAATGGGTCAGCCCGCTTTTTTCAAGCGGTTGGGC
>JABXIV010000138.1 GCA_013372925.1 Alphaproteobacteria bacterium | reverse complement strand
TATGGTGCAGGTTGATGGTGCCGCGAAGCTCATCGTGGGCAGACAGCACGCTTTCCATATTGGAAATATCAACGCCGAACAGGCGCAGTGTTAGCCGCACGATTTTCTGTACCAGTGCCACCACAGGCGCGAACAGGCTGACAATCACACTGATGAACCATGAAACCTTCAATGCCATATTATCAGGATTTGCGATGGCGTATGACTTGGGCATCACTTCCGCGAAAATCAGGACAAGGGCGGTCATCACCAGCGTGGCGTATACAACGCCTTCCTCGCCCACCAGATTCATGAACAGGCTGGTTGCGATTGCCGAAGCAAGGATGTTCACCAGATTGTTGCCAAGCAAGATGGCGCCGATCAGGCGTTCCTGGTCTTCGATCAGGCGGGAAACACGCTTGGCACGTTTGTTCCCTTCGCTTGCCATATGGTGGATACGTGCGCGGGACGCCGCCGTAAGCGAGGTTTCAGACCCCGAGAACAGGCCCGATAGCGCCAGCAGGACAAAGATAGTGCCTGCGGTGATCCAGAAATCCGTTGAAAAGAGAGTAGCGTCTGCCGCTGCCTCGTCCATGATAAAGCTCCAGTTTCTTTCGAAGCCCTGCCGAAACGCCGACGGGCCAGCCCCACCAATATGGGTTAAGGCTGCTTACCTTCAATAGAATCTTCTATTACTGCTTTTACCAGATCAAGGTCTATGCCTTTGTGTGTGGCGGCACCGCCGATGGGGCCCAGAACGAAGACGATTTCCCCGGCATCCACCTTTTTGTCCTGCGCCATGTGGGCCAGAAGCGTGTCGGCGTCCATCGTTTTGCCGATCTGGCTCGCGGTTGCCATCATGTTGACAGACTTCAGGTGCGCCAGATAGCGCGTAAGGTCTTCCTTGGGGGCGATCCCCATACGTACGCTCACGTCCAGTGCCATGGCCATGCCGATGGCAACGCCTTCGCCGTGCAGCAGTGTGCCGTCATAGCTGCATTCAGCTTCAAGCGCGTGGCCAAAGGTGTGCCCAAGGTTCAAAAGCGCGCGTTTGCCTGCTTCGAATTCGTCTTCCGCCACTATGCGGGCCTTCGCTTCGCAGCTTTTTGCAACGGCATAGGCCTGGGCCGCGCGGTCGCCCGTGCGGATCTTTGCGCCGTTCTTTTCAAGCCAGTTGAAGAAACCCGGGTCGTCGATCAGGCCGTATTTCACTACTTCCGCATAGCCCGCCTGCAGTTCGCGTGCGGGCAGTGTGTCCAGTACCTGCAGGTCGATCACCACCATGCGGGGTTGATGGAACGCGCCCACAAGGTTTTTACCAAACGGCGTGTTGATGCCTGTTTTGCCGCCGACGGAGCTATCAACCTGCGCCAGAAGGCTGGTTGGCACCTGAATGAAATCCATGCCGCGCCGCAATACGGCTGCGGCAAAGCCCGTGATGTCGCCGATCACGCCGCCGCCAAGCGCCAGAAGTGTGTCTTTGCGTTCTGCGCCCAGTTCCAGAAGCCGGTTTGTCAGCTTTTCGAAGTTGGCGAAAGATTTCGTGGCTTCGCCGGCGGGCAGGATTACGCTTTCAACAGCCACGCCTGCCGCTTCAAGGGATTTTTTCGCGGCCTCCAGGTGAAGGACGGCGACATGCTCGTCGGTAATGATGATAACTTTTTTCTGGCGCAGTTTTGGCACTACCAGTGTGCCAAGGTGTGCCATCAGGCCATCGCCGATATGGATGTCATACGACCGGTCACCCAGATCAACGGGCACTGTTTTCAGCAAAGCTTCAACCATCAGCGCGTCTCTTTTTCAGGGCGACAAGGATATCTTCCACCACATCGTCGTGCGGGCCAGAGCTTGAGGTCACTTTCAAATCCGCCTGCTCGTAATAAGGGGAACGCTCTTTCGCTAGCCGCGCAAGGATTTCCTTTGGGTTGCCGGTTTTCAGAAGTGGCCGCGTGTCGCGCCTGCCAGTGCGTTCCACCAGAACATCAATGTCTGCATCCAGCCAGATTGAAAGGCCACGTTCCTTGATCAGCGCTCGAGTTGCGTCATTGATGAAGGCGCCGCCGCCAGTGGCAACAATCTGAGGTTTGCCGTCCAACAGGCGTTCGATGACCCGGCGCTCACCAGAGCGGAAATCATCCTCGCCGAAGCATTCGAAAATCTCGGCCACAGACATGCCGGCAGCTTTTTCAATTTCGTGATCAGAATCAACGAACGGCAGGTTCAACTGGCGTGCCAGCCGTCGGCCCACGGTAGTTTTGCCCGCGCCCATCAAGCCAACAAGGACGATCGTGCGGTCCACACCATGCTGGCTGGCGGCTGAGCCTTTCCGTGGCTGATTTTTCTGTCTCACCTTTGTCATGCTTCGCTCTTTACACAGACAGCGGCGCTTAGCCAACGGTTTTATAAGAAACCAATACCTTATTTTTGCCTGAATGGCGGGCCAATCTGCTCTTGCCTGTGATGGAAGGCGCTTGCATTGCTGGACTTGGCCGCGCGGCCATCCTATAACACGGACAGATGCGACAGGTTTGATAAAACCAGAGGGAGTTTCATGTCGAAATTAACGCAGATTTTGCTGGCTGCTGGCTTGTTGGTTCTCGTTGGCGGTGCCGTATTCCTGATGACATGGGATATTCCGGCACCCAGCGAAAAAGTGACCAAAACCCTGAGCAATGATCGTTTCCCGGCCTAATAGTCGCGCGATCGCCGTTTCGAGAGAGCGGCGCGGGCCTCAAAAAGTTCTTGTCAGTATGCTGATGGGAATAAGTGTCGCTGCACTCGTCAGCACCAAGCTATTTGCTTGGCAGGAAGAACAGGACGCGACTGAGCAGACGCAAGCCGAGCAATCCCAGGAGCAGGAAGCTACCAAGGAAAAAGCGAAAGAGCATTTCTTTCTTGGTGCCCGGCCTGAACTGAAGCGCCAGGTGGGCCCAGCGCTTGGCAAGCCCCGTTCTATCCTGCCGCAGCCCTATCTGCCCAAAGGCACGATCGAAATTCCACCGCCGCCCCAGGCGGCAGAAACCGCTGCAGGGCAGGCAGATCAAACAGTGACTGACCTCTTGGAAGGGCAGGATTTAGCTGCCCGTTCGCAAGATGAAATGGGTGTGGAAACTGAAACACTCACCACTACGGAAGAAACTCTGGCTATTCAGGAACGAGCCCTTGAAACGCTTGATCCGTCGGGGGTTGCAATTTTGCGTAACGGGCAAGGATATGGTGCCCGTTTCTGGGATGGTCTTGGCAGGCAGGAGATTGAACAGCAGCTTGGCTCTTTCGCCCGTCCCTCAAAAATGAAGGCTATGAACCATGTGGCGCGCAAGATTGCCCTTTCAGGTTTTGTATTGCCTGCGCCATCTGATGACCAAGACGTCGATCGTTTTGTGAGAGCCCGCCTGCAAGCATTGGCTGCCCATGGTGACATGGAAGGCTATCTGGCGCTTCTGGATGCGCTGTCGCCCGAGCATGACTGGTCTGGCCTGGCGCGCGAGATTGCTGAAGG
>JABXIV010000040.1 GCA_013372925.1 Alphaproteobacteria bacterium | reverse complement strand
GGGTGCTAGTGGCGGCCTTAGCGGCTTCAGCGCCGACAGCTTCCTTGTTTCGTTCCAACGCGCCGACACAGATATGCGCTTCCCGTCGCATGTTACCGACTATCTGAAGAGCATGCAGTTGCGGAATTCTCAGAAGAAAGGTCGCGTAGAAATCGAAGAGTTTGAAAGACCTCAGGAGCAACCTGAAGAGAAAAAAGAAAATCAATAACAACTGAAACAGCTACAAAACAGGCGCCAGGATTAACATCTGTGGCGCCTGTCTCATTTATTCACCCTAACTGACGAGCGTCCTCAAAATAGCGCCGCGCTCTTTTGTGGTCCGGGTTCAGGCACAGCGCCTGCCGCATAAGTCGCTCTCCTTCTTGCAGATTATCGCGGTATAGGGCCTCAGCCCCATTTTCATATAGATTGTTTGCCTGAACGGCCTCAGCCAGTGTCGCGCCAAGGAATGCCATTCGACGGCCTCGCCCCATAAACCAACTATTGAAACGCTCGTTCATAGCTTCAACGGCCTTGACCTCGGATTGGCTCAACGCAGGATTCCAAACCTCAAAAATCAAATTGATACGAAGACTATCGCCATCATTGCGGGCTTCGTGCCGAAAGCTATCGTCAAAGGTCATCAGCTTGCCTGGTTCTACATCCCTTGTTATCCCTCCGACGCTTACCGTCGCAGCCCCCTTTTGCCGAGGCACCAGAATCGGCAGATGAGCTGTCAGCCGAGCGTTAGACGTACCGTAATGAGGAACGATATGCCCTCCCGGTGCCAGCAGGCTGAAGAACACTTCAACAGGATTACCACCCTTTTGACAGATAGGCAGGCCCTTAAGGGCAGCCAATGTCTTTGGGAACTTTGCAGCTTGCCGCGCATTAGGATACCCACCGGAATAAAGATGCACTGCTGTCCAGTCATCATTGTCTGCCAAGCTATCCCAATGCTGCGCCTCCAGCGTATGCCCCGCGATATATGGTGAAGCATCTGCATGAGACAAAGCTGTCGTCACCTCATGCCGAATGTCCGAGTAGGCTGCTTCCAGTTTCTCACCCCATGGAAATTCTTTCAAATCATACCAAGGCTGAGGCGCAATCGCCGACATAAAGAAGCGACCAGGCCGCTGCCTGTGATCATTCCACTCTGGGCTGGATGTCTCATGAAGGCGCCAACTGGCGCCTTTTAACTGTCCCGAAAGTTCTTCCCCATCAGAGATCAGCTCAGCAAGATAGTCCTCAAGGAACTGAACCGCTTCGTCCAAAATTTCCGCTAGAACCGGCTCGATATCGCCCCCATCCGCGGCCAATTCATCTGCAGGAATTCCTTGAAGTGCCAAAGACAAGCTATCCGCCGCCAACGTCTGCTGACCAGCTTTTATCGCAGCACCACCAACATAGATCAGGTTCACCCGCACATCAGGCTCAAGTTTCAAGGCTTCCTGAAATGCAGCAAGGGCTTCCACCCATTTCTTTTCCTGCATTTCCGCTATCCCGAGTGAGCGCCAAGCAGATGCGGAGCAATCTTCTATATCCAGATAATGCTGTAACGCCTCAGCGCTAGCAGCGAAATCACCACGTTTGGCTGCTGCAACACACAGAAAATCCCATGACTCAAGGGCATCCGGCCAGTCCGCAACAATCTGCCGATGCAAACGTTCCGCAACATCGGGCGCACCCTCCCGTTGTGCGGCAAGGGCTAGTGCCCGCAAACTTTGAATGGACTGCGCCAAGATGGCTCCCTGTGTTCAAATCTTCACAATCAAGCCTATTGGGAAATACTTAACATTCTGAAAAGCTTGAAAGCCAAAAGAAAAGGCCGCCCAGCTTTCGCCGGACGGCCTTTCCGAAATGTCCAGACCCGTAAAAATTAACGGGAGTAGAATTCCACCACTAGGTTTGGTTCCATGATCACTGGGTATGGCACTTCGTCGAGCGCAGGAATGCGAACGTACGTAGCTTTAGCGCCATCAACAGCAACATATTCAGGAACTTCACGCTCTGGGCTTTGCTGTGCTTCCAGAACCATTGGGATGTTGCGTGATTTCTCACGGATTTCCACAACGTCACCAGCCTTCAGAAGGCGGGAAGGAATGTTACAACGCTTGCCGTTCACGAGAACGTGGCCGTGGTTTACAAACTGACGTGCAGCGAACACGGTCGGTACAAACTTGGCACGGTATACCAGAGCGTCCAGACGGCACTCAAGAATGCCGATCAGGTGCTCACCGGTGTCACCTTTACGGCGAACAGCTTCATCGTAATAACGACGGAACTGTTTCTCGGAGATGCTGCCATAGTAGCCTTTCAGCTTCTGCTTGGCGCGCAGTTGGATACCGAAGTCAGACAGTTTGCCTTTGCGGCGCTGACCGTGTTGACCTGGACCATATTCGCGGCTGTTCACTGGAGACTTAGCACGGCCCCAAATGTTTTCGCCCATACGGCGGTCAATTTTATATTTCGCTTGGATACGCTTGGACATGCGAATCGCTCCTTTCAATTAAGCGCCACGGGCGGTGTGCTGTCCGAAAACTAGTGCACTTTGGTGCCCGTGCGGTCCTTAGCGTTATTGCCAGGACCATTCATTAACGGGCGGGAGATATAGCCTATCCCCGCCAAAGTCAACGAAATTTAATGGAAAACCGCCATTTGCAGCGATTTTATCCTAAAGCGTACGTGTTTTTGCCCCTGCAGCCACACAAGCATCCGTGCCGCCGGTTACAACAACCACATCGCGGGTGGTGTGCGGCGCCATTTGCTCAGCCGCTTTCATGGCCCTGCCACCAGCTTTGCACAGCACATAAATCGGGCCATCGCTATCCCCGCATTCCTTCAGTACATGCGGTACGTCCAGGTCTGGCAGTGGGAACAGGCGCACGCCTTCCACATGGCATGCTGCGTGCTCTTCCGGCGACCGCACGTCGATCACGCAGGAATTACACTCTTCACCATGTTCCTTAAGAAATTCTTCAACCGAAATCTGTTTCAGGTTTTCCAATGTCTTTTTCCCTAACAATTTTGCTACTAACTGTTTCAAGCTCATTTGTATCACCTTTACCCACGAAAACGCCGGATCAAGCTTGATGTATCCTGGCGGTTACCGCCCATTTTTTGCACATCGCAATAGAACTGGTCCACCAGCGCCGTCATCGGCAGCGAAACACCCATGCGCGTGGCTTCGTTAAGAACGATGCCCAGGTCTTTGCGCATCCAGTCTACCGCAAAACCGAAGTCAAATTCACCATCAATCATGGTGTTAGCACGATTTTCCATTTGCCAACTTTGCGCGGCCCCTTTGGAAATAACATCCACAACGGCCTTAGCGTCCAGCCCTGCTTCCATGGCAAAGTTAAGTGCTTCCGAAAGCCCCTGAACAACACCGGCAATACAAATCTGGTTCACCATCTTCGCCAATTGGCCAGAGCCAGCCTCACCAAGCAGTTTCACAGACTTGGCAAAAGCCTGCATCACGGGCTCAGCTTTTGCAAATGCGTCCGCGTTACCGCCGCACATAACTGTTAGAACGCCGTTCACGGCACCAGCTTCGCCGCCAGATACCGGCGCATCGATGAAGGCAATTCCCGCTGCTTCTGCAAGGGCCGCCATTTCACGCGCGCATTCAGCCGAAGCAGTTGTGTGGTCAACAAAGATCGCGCCCTTTTTCATCGTGGAAAACGCACCGTCTTCGCCGGCGCATACAGCAACCACATCCTTATCTGCCCCCACACAGGCAAACACGATGTCAGCGTCTGCTGCCGCACCTGCGGGTGTCGGGGCAGCGTAAAGGTCTACCCCTTCAATGTCCGCATAGTCTTCCAGCCACTGCTCCGCTTTGGCGCCCGTGCGGTTATAAACCGTTACATTGTGACCCGCTTTTGCAAGGTGCCCTGCCATGGGATAGCCCATAACGCCAAGACCTAGAAATGCTACATTTGCCATACGCGCCTCCTATACTAGACTCAACAGTCTAAAATGATTACTGAAGTACTCAGGATATGTTCCTAGGGGGGAAAACCTGGCATGTCCAGCAAGCATTCGGATGGGGAGGCACGCGTGCGTCAATTCAAGTTCTGGTCAGTTGTTCTGTTCTCACTTCTAGGGGCTTCCCTGCTAATTGGTTTCGGCTGGCTTAGAAGCAGCCTACCCCAAACCGATGGTACCTTGTACCTGAGCGGACCTTCCGCCCCTATCACGATTGCACGTGACGAACACGGCATCCCGCATATCAGCGCGGCGACCGATCATGATCTGTTTTTCGCCATGGGGTTTGTGCATGCACAAGACCGCTTGTGGCAGATGGAAATGAGCCGACGCGCGGGCAAAGGCCGCCTTGCAGAGATATTGGGTGCCACCGCCGTTGATATCGACAAATATTTCCGCACACTTGGCTTTGCCGACCGTGCCGCTTCCGCATGGGAACTTCTTGATGAGGAAACGCGCGCGTCCCTTCAAGTATATGCAGACGGCGTCAACGCCTTTCTTCAAACAAGGAAAGGCGCCCTGCCCCCTGAATTTATCCTAACGGGCGCCAAACCTGAACCATGGCATCCGGTCGACACCCTCGTTTGGCAAAAGATGATGTGGCTTAGCCTTTCCGGCAACATGCGTCAGGAGCTTGCGCGCGCCCGCCTGCTTACGCGGCTGAGCCCGGAACAAGTGCACGCCCTTTATCCGACATATCCGGGCGACAAGGAACCGCCGTTCCCCAACCTTGCGACGCTCTATGCATCCCTGCCGCTCGAACGCGCCATTGCATTGATCGGTGAAGAGCCGCCGGAAGGCATCGGCTCCAACAACTGGGTGGTTTCCGGTGAACGCACTGAAAGTGGGAAGCCACTTCTGGCAAACGATCCGCACCTTGGCCTCACCACACCAAACATCTGGTACATGGTCCGCCTGCATAACAGCACCAGCGGCTCAAACCTCGTCGGCGCAAGCTTTGCCGGATCACCTTCGATTATTCTCGGCCGCAACGACCGTATTGCATGGGGCTTCACCAACACGGCGCCTGATATCCAGGATCTTTTCCTTGAAAAGCTCGTCGATGGCGGCAAACGATACCTCACCCCCGATGGCCCAGCGGACTTCAAGGTCCGTGAAGAGTTGATCAAAGTTAAGGGCGGCGAAGACATCCTTCTCAAAGTGCGTGAAACCCGCCACGGCCCCGTCATGGACGACGCCTTGTCCTCACCGAAGGAATTCCTGGAAGATGGCTATGTGCTTTCGCTTCAATGGACAGCCCTTCTAGAAGAAGACACTGCGGTTAAGGGCTTGCTATCGCTGGCCCACGCCAAGAGTTTTGAGGAATTTCAGGCCGCCGGGCGGTTTTATTTCGGCCCCGAACAGAATATGATTTTCGCTGATACGGATGGCAATATCGGCTATTACGCGCCAGCCCTTGTGCCAATCAGGCACCCCGATAATGAGATTATGGGCCGCCTGCCGTCCCCTGGCTGGATCGCCAAATATGACTGGCAGGGCTATATTCCGTATGAGAATTTGCCTACGCGCTTCAACCCGGAAGGCGGCATTATCGCGACAGCCAACGAGAAGATAGTCTCGGATGACTATCCCCATTTTATAACCCGTGACTGGGCCAAGCCTTATCGCGGCAACCGTATACGCCACCTGTTGCAAGCCACAGAGAAGCACACCCTCAATAGCTTCGATGAACTGCAAAGCGACATCACCTCTGATATGGCACGCGAGCTGGCACCCTTGATGGCCGCCAGCCTGAAAACCAACAAGGATTGGCAGGAATTTTCCGAAGCCATGGCGAACTGGAACGGCGAGATGAGCGTGGATCGCCCGGAACCCCTTATTTTCTATAGTTGGCTGCGCAACTATCAGGAAAGCCTAATCGCCGATGAATTGGGCGACATGTATGCAGACTTCCGACGCCTGCGGCCGAGGCTTATCAAAAGCAGCCTTTTCTGGTCTGACATTCCGCGCACAAAGATTGCGCCAGCCTATTATGAGTTGCCCCCCCTTAAGAGGGAACAGGCTCTGGCCTGGTGCGACAACACTTCAACAATCGATACCAAAGAGACATGCAATCAATTGGCTCAAGCCGCTTTCAAAAAGACAATTGAGGAGCTTTCCGCCGCATACGGCCCCAACTGGACAGCCTGGCACTGGGGCAGCCAGCATATCCTGACACAGGTCCACAGGCCTTTCAGCCAAGTACCCGTGCTGAAAAACTTCTTTGAAATTGAAACGCCAATTTCAGGCAGCACACACACAATCAATGTGGCTGGTGTAAGCCAGGCTGAAAACGCCAAGAACAGGTCTACCTTTGGGCCGAGTTACCGCGGCATATTTGATCTCTCAAACCTGGACAACTCGCTGTATGCCCATCCAACAGGGCAATCGGGAAATCCTTTATCCAGCCACTATGATGACCTATTCCCGCTGTGGCGCGACGGAGAATATTTCACCATCCCGACAAGCGATGCGGTCCCAGTGGATGCCGAGCACAAACTCACTCTTGTGCCTAAGGATTAAGTTTGTACTTAACACAAGGGAATCAAAGCGTTATCGTGATCCTCACGAAATAGGTGCCGCATGGCATCAAAGAGGAGACAGCAGTGGCTGACGACGACGAAGTAAGACCGATTATCAAGAAGGTCAAAAAGG
>JABXIV010000275.1 GCA_013372925.1 Alphaproteobacteria bacterium | reverse complement strand
TGGCTCTGGCGGTCTGACCCGCATGAGATTGAAGGCTATGACGGCCTGAATATTCCGGGTGTTGGTAACCTGGCAGATATCCACGGCGGCGTGATGGCGGCCCTGCTCGGCAACGCGGGTGACGTTGTTTATAACCTTCCGGTTTGTAACGATGCCGATGGCTATGACCCTGTTTGTGAAGGCCGTGATTACGAGCGCAAGGAAAGCTGGGATAATTTCAGCCCGCGCGTGGCCATCGATTACCGGGTTACTGATAATGCCATGCTGTTTGCATCCTACGCCCGCGGCTACAAGGCTGGCGGTTTCAACACCCAGGAAGTGGACAGCAAGTTTGACAACGAAAATGTCTGGAACGTGGAGATTGGGCTGAAATCCCAGCTGTTCGATAACCGCGTGCGCTTCAACACCTCCGTCTGGAAATATAAATATAACGACAAGCAGGCGATCCGCCTTGTGGCGTTCGAATCCGGTTCTGTGCCGCGCTATGTTACTGAAACGTCGGACGTTGAAGGCAAGGGTGTGGATGTGGAAATCCTGTGGGCACCAACGCCGGGCCTGCGCCTGTTCGCGAACGGCGGCTATCAGGATGTTACCTGCACCGATAATTGCGGTTCATCAGACGTGGGTGACCCAACCGGTGCACCGTCCACCCGTATTTCATTCGGTGGCGACTACCGCATCAACCTTGGCGGCAACAGCGGGTCGATCAACCTGCATGCTGACCACAGCTACACAAGCGCGGTTCGCGAAAACGGCACCTGTATCAAGGAACGCTCATGTGGCACGGTTGTGTGGGGCAACAGCAGTTGGGAAACGGGCGAGGCCCGCAACTTCACCAATATCCGTGTGGGCTGGACGAATGCCGACGACGACATGAGCGTGTCCTTCTTCGTGTCGAACCTGTTTGGTAACCGCTACCGCGACGGTGCGCGCGGCGTTACCACAGACACATTCGGCACCCCGATCAGCGAGATTGCAACACCAAGCCTGTGGGGTATTGACCTTACAATGCACTTCTAAGGGCGATGCGGCTTTTCCAGCCGCTTAGAAAAAATGCAGAAGGCCGGGTCTCTCCCGGCCTTTTCTTTTTTGGCCCCTGCTGGTAGCAATGAAACATAGTATTATGCGGAGGTCGCCAATGGCTGGAAATGTGCAAATCGGGATTTTGGGCTGTATGGGCCGGATGGGTCAGGCCATCACGGCTGAAATACTGAAAAGCGATCTGGCTGATTTTGTTGCGGGCTCCGAAATCGCCTCACACCCTGGTGTTGGCAAACCGATCCCCGGCACGGATGTGATGCTTGCGGATTCAGCCGAACATGTTTTCCATGAAGCCGATGTGGTGATCGATTTCACTTCGCCGGGGCTGACGTCTGCGCACGCGGCGCTGGCGGCTGAAACCGGAACGGCGCTTGTGGTGGGCACCACCGGCATGACAAAGGCGGACGACGCGGCGCTCGACCGCGCGGCGGAAAGTGTGGCCGTGATGCAGGCGGGGAATTATTCACTGGGCGTGAACCTGATGATGGCGCTGGTGCGCGATGCGGCCAAGCGCCTGGGCACCGATTGGGATATTGAAATCGTTGAAATGCACCACAAGCATAAGGTGGACGCGCCTTCTGGCACTGCACTGATGCTTGGGGAAGCAGCCGCAGAAGGGCGCGGCAAACCGCTAGATGACCTGCGCACCCCGGCGCGCGAAGGCATGACGGGTGAGCGCAAGGAAGGCACGATCGGTTTTGCTGCCCTGCGTGGCGGTGCTGTGATAGGCGAGCATGACGTGGTTTTCGCAAGCGAAAGCGAACGGCTGACCATTAGCCACCGGGCAGAAAACCGGGGCCTTTTTGCCGCGGGTGCCGTGAAGGCGGCTTTGTGGGTTGCTGCAAAAGGGCCGGGGCGGTATGCCATGGCCGATGTGCTGGATCTGGCATAAAGCCATCAGCGAATAAAAGAGGGGGGATAACAGATGGAAGAAGCGCTTCAGGCACTGTGGAACGGTTTGCCGTTCTTCATGATCCATTCGGCAACCAGTTTCGTGATCCTGATTGTCGGGATATTTATCTACACGCGCATCACCCCGCATGATGAACTGGCGCTAATCCGCGAAGGCAACGTGGCGGCGGCCCTGTCGCTCGGCGGTGCCATTGTCGGTCTTTCGTTGCCGCTGGCCTTTTCGATGGCCTCCAGCGTGTCGATTTGGGATCTGATTTTCTGGGGCGTTGTTGCTTTCATCCTGCAGCTTGTGGCTTTCCGTTTGGTGGACCTGTTCCTCAAGGACCTGTCACACAGGATCGAAGCGGGGGAAATGGGCCCTGCGGTGCTGCTGGTTTCCTGCAAGCTTGCAACGGCTGCGATCAATGCGGCGGCGGTAACCGGATAGGGGCATCCCAGTTATGCGCCGCACGGTCGAACTCATTTTCTATATCGTTGTTATCCTCTTTTTCATCGCGCGGTACGCCAACGTGGATGATCAGGAGCCCCGCCGTCCGCGCCCCGATGCGCCGGGCCAGAACCCGCCTGCCGTTTTGCTGCCCGACAGTTCCCCCCTGCCGCAGGACAATATGGGCGCGGTGAATGTGGCGCTGGATGTGATTGTGAAAAACGGGGTCGGTACAGCCTTCGCGGTCGATGGTAAAGGCACGTATGTTACCGCCCGCCACGTGGTGGATGGCTGCTCTCAGGTATATCTTTTCACTGGCCCACGCCAGCTTGAACCCGTTCTTTCAACCGTCAGCGAGGGCACGCGGGATTTCGCAGTTTTAAGGGCAACGCGCCTCCGGGCCGTGCCTTTTGCCTTAACCGACAAATCCCCCGCCCGCGGGGAAGATGGTTTCATGATGGGCTACCCCCAAGGCAAGCCCGCTGATGTGCGCGCCACGGTGATTGGCCGCACGGAAATGCGGTCCAGCGGGCGCTATAGTGCAAAGGAACCGGTTGTGGCCTGGGTTGAACGTGAACGCCGCCCCACTTTTGGCGGGTCGCTTGGTGGTATCTCGGGCGGGCCTGTGTTCAATGCGGTCGGCTATGTTGTGGGCACGGTCGTGGCCGGTGCCCCGCGCAGAGGCCGGGTTTACACCACCCACCCGCGCGTGTTCCGCGAAATTGGCCTGATTACGGACGAGGGCAAGCCGGTTCAGGGTCTGCGGCGGCAGGATTTTGACAAGCTTGGCACAGGCTTCCGTGCCAACCGCGCCATCGCACAGGTTTACTGCAAGGCGGCCTAAACGCTGTTCAGGAAAGCTTGGCCGTTTACTGACAACACCCACAAAAGAGCTGCCAGATTGGCGCTTACTGCGACCCAGAAAATTCGCCGGAACGGCTGCTTGCGGGTTTTGTGCCTGAAGATACGCTGTGCGGCCAGCGCGCCCGGCCAGCCACCCACCAGCGCCACCACATGCAGCGACCGTTCCCGAACGCGCTGCCATCCTTTGATCGCAGCCCATTTGTCATATCCGTAAAAAAGCAAAGCCAGCATGCTGGCTGCAGCATAAAGAATGCCCAAGCCGGAAAGGAAGCGCGGGTCAACCGCCGCAATATTCCATATCATCGGGGGGTCAGGCCTTCAGCCGCGCTAGTTCGGGCGTCAGGGCGGCCTTCAGTTTGCGGCGGTCGGTAGGCGTCAGGAAGGTGCCGAAAACCACGGTCTTGCCGTGGGATGTGAGCGAAAGCTGGTTGCGGTCTTCATCAATGGTCTTCAGGCCAAGCTGCACCCAGTAGGGGTCAAAGCGCCAGCTTTCCACCCGCCGCGACGGGTGCACGCGGGTGAGTATCAAATCCTTTTCGCTTAGCTGCAGGGTTTCATAAAGTCGTCCCGAACGAAAACTAAGATGAAACGCCAGCCAGATGGCGGCGATGTCTACTGCAAGGAAGGCAACCACCGGCCACGCCCCCACCACAATGAACCTCAAGGACGCAATCCCGCAAATGGCAACAAGCGCCCATACAAGGCGGCGCACTTGATTTGGCTTCAGCGACCGATGCGGGTAAAGCGTGGCGTCGAACAACAGATCGGGCTTTTGTTCGATCCTGACCTCGGTTTCTTCCGTGTCATCATGGGGTGATATGTGGCTGCTTTCTGTGGTCATCTATTCAGTATAGCAGATTATGCGCGCTGATTACACGCGCTCCCCGCGCAGAAGTTTCGGCAGCTCGCCTACGGTGCCGCGCGCGTGGCTCATGAAGAAATTCTTCAAGGGCACAACCTTGTCCACGGCGGCCATGCCTACATCGCGGATCAGCTTGATGGGTTCAATATCGTTTGAGAACAGCCGATTGAAGCCATCGGTGATGGCGTAAACACTGGCGTTGTCGGTGGTGCGCCAGCGGGCGTAATTTTCAAGTACGCTTTCTGATCCGATATCAAGGCCCACGCGGCGGGCGTCCACCAGCACTTCGATCAGTGCGGCCACATCCTTCAGCCCCAAATTCAGGCCCTGGCCCGAAATCGGATGGATGCCGTGCGCCGCGTCACCCAGCAGCGCCAGGCGGTTTGCCGTATAGCCGGAAGCATACTGAAGTGTCAGCGGATAGGCCCATCTGCCGCCCACAACCTTCACGTCACCAAGGAAGTCACCGATGCGGCGGCGCACTTCGCTTTCGAATGCGCGATCAGACAGGCCCATGATGGTTTCTGTCAGGTGGCTTTTTTCTGTCCACACAAGCGAGGACCGGTTGCCGCACAGGGGCAGGATCGCGAACGGGCCGGAGGGCAGGAAGCGTTCGTGCGCGATGCCGCAGTGGCTGAACTCATGCTCCACGGAACAGACGATGCCGTGCTGGCGGTAATCAATGGTCGAGATCGGGATGCCTGCATGCTGGCGCACAAGGCTGCCGCGACCGTCGGCGCCAATGATCAGGCCAGACTTGATAACCGTGCCGCTTGCAAGCGTTACTGTAACGCCTTCCTTGTCGCGGTCAATTTCCGCCACTTTTTCAGGTGCCAGAAGGGTTACGCCCTCAATTTCCTTCAGCCGTTCAAACAGCGCGATCCGGGTATGGCGGTTTTCCACCATATGGCCAAGCGGGCCGTCCCCCAGCGTTTCATTATCGAAATGCAGATGCAGGAGCGAAGGCCCGTCGGAAACGCGGATCTCAAGGATCGGCTGGGCATAGGGTTCCATATGTTTCCAGATGCCGAGCGCTTCGAAAAGTTGGCAGGAAGCATAGGCAAGCGCGCTGGCACGGCCGTCATACTCGGCGGCGGTCAGATCACCCTGCGGGGCCATATCGATCACAGCCACGTCAAAGCCGTGCTCGGCGAGCCCGATGGCTGCTGTCATGCCCGCAAGGCCGCCGCCCACGATGGTGATATCGGTTTCCAGCTTATGTTTGCTCATGCTCAACGCGTCCGTCTGTCAGCAAAGGATTTCCTTCATGTAGGCCCGATTAAGGGTGTCTGTCCAGTGGCATGGTGCCGCATGGCGCGCATTTCGGCGTGAAAAAGCCACGCCCAGAAAATGCCGCACTTGTCCTTGACCATCGATAAAGAGTAAAGTGACCGCGAACAGGACAAGAACATTGCCGCAGCGGCCCTGAGGGAGAAACGAGCCGACTGTTGCACCGGGGAGCATTTGTTACGTGTCAGCACGCAAGAAAACGGCAGCACAAAAACCGAAGAAAACCAAAAACGGCAGCCGCCCGCTGTTGCCGCCCGCATTTGTGACTTTCATGAAAAGCACGGGCTGGCGCTCGCTTGGCGTGCTTTTGATGCTGGTGGCTGCAGGCACCTATGCAGCGCTTTTCACCTATGACCCACTTGATCCTACGGTCAATAACGAAACCAGCCGGGCTGTGACGAACCTGTTGGGGAGCTTTGGGGCCAATGTGGCCGATGTGCTGATGCAGACGCTGGCGCTCGCGGCATTCCTGCTGCCTGTGCCCATATTCCTGTGGGGGGTAAAGATCGTGCGGCTCAAGTGGTTGCCGCATTTCTGGATCAATCTGGCCATGGTGCCCGTTAGCCTGATCCTGATCGCCATTGCCATCAGCGTGGTTTCCCCTGCGCCGGATTATGTAATCCAGGCGGGTTATGGCGGGGCGCTTGGCCAACAGCTTTACCTGATGGTGAACCAGCTTTTCGCCGGTCTTGTGGTGCCGGCCTGGGTTTATGGCGCTGTTTTCGCGGTGCTTGGTATTCCGGCCTTTTTCTTTTCCTTCGCGCTGAACCGCGATGAATGGACCGCGGTGCTGCAAACAATCCGATATACGCTGATGACAATCCTGTCGTGGATCGTGTGGGGCCTGAAGATGATCGGCCATGGTGTGATGGTAACCTTCCACGCCCTGTTCCGTCGGCGCGGTGAAGCGGATGAAGATGGCGAGCGGGTTGAACCCGCCATGGCGCGCCCCGAGCGCAAGGCCGTGGAAAAGCCTGTTTCCAGCGCCCCCGTTACGCCGCCTGAGCCCAAGCGTGTGAAAGCGCCCGCCAAGCCAAAGCGCGGCACCCGCGAAGTGAAGGAAGCGCAAAAAACGCTGGATTTCGGCGATGTGAACGGCTTCCGCCTGCCGCCGCTTGACCTGCTGACTCCGCCACCACCACCGGAGAAAGTGGGCCGTGTGAGCGCCGAGGCGCTTGAGCAGAATGCCCGCATGCTTGAAAGCGTGCTGGACGACTTTGGTGTGCAAGGTGAAATCAAGGATGTGCGCCCCGGCCCTGTGGTAACGCTGTATGAGCTTGAACCGGCCCGCGGTGTGAAATCCGCCCGTGTGATCGGCCTTGCGGACGACATCGCGCGGTCGATGAGCGCTATCTCGGCCCGTGTGGCGGTGGTGCCCGGCCGGAATGCGATCGGTATCGAATTGCCGAACCATGACCGCCAGACTGTGTTCCTACGCGAGTTGCTGGCGAGCCGCGATTATGAAGCCACCAAGGCCCGCCTGCCTGTTGTGCTTGGTAAAGACATTGGCGGCGCGCCTGTTGTGGCGGATCTGGCGTCCATGCCGCACTTGCTGGTGGCTGGTACCACGGGTTCGGGTAAGTCGGTTGGCATTAACACAATGATCCTGTCGCTTCTGTATCGCCACAGCCCGGAAACGCTTCGTTTCATCATGGTTGACCCCAAGATGCTTGAGCTTTCTATCTATGACGGTATCCCGCACCTGCTGACACCGGTGGTGACAGAGCCCAAGAAAGCGGTTGTGGCGCTGAAGTGGGCCGTGCGGGAGATGGAAGAACGCTACCGCAATATGTCCAAGCTTGGGGTTAGGAACCTTGCGGCCTTCAACAAGCGGGTCGAAGAAGCCAAGAAAAGCGGCGAACGCTTGACGCGTGAGGTGCAAACCGGGTTCGACAAGGAAACCGGCCAGCCGATCATGGAAGAGCAGGAGTTTGATTTCCAGCCGCTGCCGTTCCTTGTGATTGTGATCGACGAGATGGCAGACCTGATGCTGGTTGCAGGCAAGGATGTTGAAGCCACCGTGCAGCGCCTGGCGCAGATGGCACGAGCCGCCGGTATCCACGTTGTAATGGCAACCCAGCGCCCGTCTGTGGATGTGATCACCGGTACCATCAAGGCGAACTTTCCAACCCGGATCAGTTTCCAGGTAACCAGTAAGATCGACAGCCGTACCATCCTTGGCGAACAGGGTGCCGAGCAGCTTCTGGGCATGGGTGACATGCTCTTTATGGCGGGCGGTGGCCGTATCCAGCGGGTGCATGGTGCGTTCGTTTCCGACAGTGAGGTTGAAGACGTGACCAATCACCAGAGGAAACAGGGCGCACCGGATTATCTGGCTGAGGTAACGGAAGAACCTGAAGAAGGTTTCGACAGCCCGTTCATCCCAGGTCCATCTGGCGGGGGTGATGATGCGGCTAACAGTCTCTATGATCAGGCAGTGGCTATTGTGGTCCGGGACCGCCGTGCATCCACAAGCTATGTGCAGCGCCGCCTGAAGATCGGCTACAACAAGGCGGCATCGCTGATCGAAGAGATGGAAGAACAGGGCGTGATCAGTGCGCCAAACCACAAGGGCCAGCGTGAAGTGCTTGTGCCTGACCGTGAAGAAGAGTTTTAGGAAGCGATATGCGATCCGTGTTGATGTTTGGAGTTTGCCTTTTGGGCGCGAGCGTTGCTTTCGCATTTGCCGCACCGGCTGCCTGTGCGCAGGAAGAAGCCTTGCCGCCGCTTGAGGAGCAGACGGTGGAAGAGGACCAGTCCCTCGCTGCTCTTCGGCAGGTTCAAACCTATATGGATGAAGTGACAAGCCTGAAGGCGGATTTCATCCAGCGTGCGCCGAACGGCAATGTGGCTTCTGGCCGCTTGTTCCTTGAACGGCCTGGCTATGTGCGCTTTGACTATACCGACGAAACCCCCTTCCTGATTGTGGCTGATGGCAAAACCTTGAATTTCGTTGATTATGAGATCGGGCAGGTAAGTCGCTGGCCGCTCAAGAAAACGCCGCTTCGCGCGCTTCTTGGCAGTTCCATTGACCTTGCCAGCCTGCAGGCCCGCATTCAGGTGGATGCCCGTGGCCTGAAGGGGTTGATCACGCTGACGGCGAAAGACCCGGAAAACCCGGAACAGGGGCAGATCGAACTGTTTTTCATGCCATCGGCTGACCCCTCCGGCCTCACCCTCATCGGGTGGGAAGTGATTGATGCCAAGGGTGAACTAACAGTGATCGAGCTTTCGAACCAGCAGGTGAACACCACCCTTGAAGAAGCACTCTGGTCGTTTGAAGACCCACGGGGGCTGACCAAGCGCCGCCGCACCCGCCGCTAGGGGGTTTTGCCCCTAGCCATGTCCGTTTATGGCTTGCGGCGATCAAAAAATTCCCTAAATCAGGAAAGCCTTGGCTTTGCGCTTGCGCATCATGCGTGCAGCGGCTAGGGCTTGGTCTGGTTTGATGCAGGGGTTGTCATGATGGCTGAAGACGACGATATCGACGAGATTTTTGAAGAGTTGCCAACGCTTAAATCCGTGGCGCCGTTCCTGGCGCTTGCGGGCAATGTGCACTGGTTCCGCACCGTAGGCGAAGACCCAGATATGGAAACCGTGAATTTAGCGCGGGCGTATGCTGAAGCGCTTGGTTTCCCTGAGGCCGAGCCCGGTTTTCTGGGGGACTGGGAAGAAGCGGCAGACGCAGCCGAAAATACCGAAATCAACAGCCCTGCCTGGGAAGCGGAAGAACAGCTTCGCGCAGCCCTCACCGACGATGTGCTTGGCGTGCTTGACGAACAAACGCTTGAAATGGTGATGACCCATGTGGCGAGCGGTGTTTCGGAAGCAATCGAACAGGGTGCAACAGAGGCCGCGCAAGAGCTTCGTATTTTCGATGAAGAGTTCGTGCGCGCCACATCCGGGGCTGCCGTGGCGGCATCCTATCAGGCGGCGCTTGCCGCCATGACCGGGGCAGACGAAGACCACCCCTTCGCGCTTCGGTTCCAGTTATTCGAGAAAGGCCGCTGGCCTATTGGTATCATCGGCAACAGCTTTTTGATTTTCTAAGAAGACAACAGAAACAGGGGAACGACATATGCGGCTGATCACATGGAATATCAACTCGGTGCGGGCGCGCCTGCCGATTGTTGAGCAGCTTGTGAAGGAATATCAGCCCGATGTGCTGTGCCTGCAGGAAACCAAGGTGCAGGACCATATGTTCCCTCAAGGTTTCTTTGAAGACCTCGGCCTGCCGCACTTGGCGATCCACGGCCAGAAAAGCCACCACGGTGTGGCAACGGCATCCAAGCTGCCGATTGGCGACAGTTTCCAGATCGACTGGTGCGAGAAGGGCGATGCCCGCCATGTGGCCGTAAAGATCGACGGCATGCCCACGATCCATAATTTCTATGTGCCCGCTGGCGGCGACGAGCCTGATCCGGAAATCAACGACAAGTTCGCCCACAAGCTTCAGTTCCTGGACGAGATGACCAAATGGTCTGAAAGCCTTGAGGGTGACAGCATTCTGGTGGGTGATCTGAACATCGCGCCCTATGAAGACGATGTGTGGGACCATAAGAAGCTTCTGAAAGTTGTCTCGCACACCCCGGTTGAGGTGGACGCCATGCTGAAACTGATGGATGCGCACGACTGGCAGGACATCATGCGTGATTTCGTGCCCAGGAATGAAAAGCTTTATAGCTGGTGGTCATACCGCGCGCGGGATTGGTCGGCGGCGGACAAGGGCCGCAGGCTTGATCATGTGTGGACCAGCCCAACCCTGAAAGGCAAGGCCGTGCATATGGAAGTGATCCGCGATGCGCGTGGCTGGGAAAAGCCATCCGACCACGCACCAGTGCTGGTCGATTTCAAGTTTTAGGGAAAGGTGACCGTGATGGGCGGCGGCTACAAGATCGAACGCATGTCGGCGGCCGATGTGCAAACCGTGATCAACTGGGCCGGGCGCGAGGGCTGGAATGCAGGCATTCATGATGCCAGCACCTTCTATGCGGCAGACCAGAACGGCTTTTTCAAAGGCACGCTTGACGGCGAGATCGTCGCCACCGGCAGTGCCGTGATCTATGACGACAGCTTCGCTTTTTGCGGCTTGTATATTGTGGCACCAGAGCATCGCGGCAAAGGCTATGGCCTTGAACTTACCAAAGCGCGGCTTGCCTATTGCGGGGACCGAAACGTGGGGATCGACGGTGTTCTGGCGAACGTACCGATCTATGAGCAGATTGGCTATGTCCCCTATTATGAAAACAATCGCTTTGTTCGCGAGGCTGGGGCTTGCCGGCATACCAACAAGGCCGTCAGGCCGATCACCACGGCGGATTTCGGTGCCATTCAGGCCTATGACAGGCCCTGTTTCCCCGCCCCCCGCGAAGCTTTCCTGAAGGCTTGGCTCACGCAGTCTGACTCAGTGGCGCTATGCTATGAAGAAGACGGCGGTATCAAAGGATACGGTGTTCGGCGGAAGTGCCGTGTTGGCCACAAGATTGGCCCGCTGTTCGCTGACAATGCGGCGATTGCAGAAGCGCTGTTTGAAGGATTGCAAGAAGGCGTTGAAGGCGATCAGATCATCCTTGATGTACCAGAGGTCAACAAGGAAGCTGTGCGGCTTGCCGAAGCAATGGGCATGGAGAAGATTTTCGCCACTGCCCGGATGTATCAGAAAGGCCTGCCGAAGATCGCGTATGACAGGATCTTCGGCGTCAGCACTTTTGAGTTGGGTTAGGCGTGCAGGCCTTGCAGGCTGTAGCCGCCGGGCTCTGTAACCAGAAGGCGGGCCATGCCGGGCTCGTTCTCGATTTTCTGCCGCAGACGATACACGTGGGTCTCAAGCGTGTGGGTTGTCACCCCTGAATTATAGCCCCAAACCTCGGCCAGAAGCTCGTCGCGACCAACTGCGTTGCCTTGCGCGCGATAGAGATACTTCAGGATGGAGGTTTCTTTTTCTGTCAGGCGCACTTTCTTGCCGCTGTCTTTTTCTTCCAGAAGCTTGCCTGATGGGCGGAACTGGTATGGGCCAATGTCAAACGTTGCATCTTCGCTTTGCTCATACTGGCGGAAATGTGCCCGGATTCGCGCCAAAAGAACCGTGAAGCTGAACGGCTTGGTTACATAGTCGTTCGCGCCGGCATCTAGGCCCAGCACGGTATCAGCCTCAGAGGCGTTGCCGGTGAGCATAAGGATCGGCACGGTGATGCCCATTTTGCGGATGCGCTTGCACAGCTCGCGGCCATCCATATCAGGCAGGCCAACATCAAGGATGATCATATCTGCCTGGTTATCTTGCAGGTAGGCCAGTGTGTCGCTTGCGGTGCCTTGTTCGGTTGTCGTGAACTCATCACACAGGGCAAGCTGGTCTGCGAGGCCTTCCCGCAAATCTATATCATCATCAACAAGCAGCAATTTTCGACTTGGCATTCTAACTATCCTTCGGCGCGTAAAATTATTTACCTTAGTATGCAATAACCAGCCGTATATAAGAAGAGGAAACCAATTCCGCCATCACGCCCGGTCACAATTGTTTGATCAATGCGCGAGGCTGTGACAAAAAGCGGCTGCTGACTTTTGGAGAATTCCCGCTATATGAAGGGCATGAACAAAAACGACCAATCCCTTCTCCGCCTCGAACGGGCGGCGGATGAGCTCCGCCGTGGCCAGCCTGTTGTCGTAAATGGTGACGCGGGCGCGCTTCTTGTGATGCCGCTTGAGCTTGCGAACACACCTGCGCTTGACCGCTTTGACGCCATGACGAGCGGCAGCTTCATTATGCTGACCAACAACCGGGCCATGAGCCTGAAGGTGGCGGGGGAAGACTGGGCAGCGGTGCGTATCAAACGCCCCGGCTGGATGACGGCGGAAGACATGGTCGCGATGGCAGACCCGACGCTTGATTTGATGAGCCCGATGAAAGGCCCGTTTGAGCGGCTGAACCACCCGGATACCGACCTTGACCGTGCTGCCATCAAGCTTGTGAAATGGGCACGCCTGCTGCCCGCTGTTGTGGCGGCTGAAATCTCGGGTGCGGATGCTTATGCGGATCAGTTCTCAGTGGATATAGCCACTGTGCTGGAGGCGGATTATGCGCAGGCCACGGCGCTTCGGCAGGTGGCGTCTGCCCGGGTGCCGCTTGCGGGTGCCGAGAATACACGCCTTGTATCCTTCCGGCCTACAGCAGGCGGGATCGAGCATATCGCGATCGTGATCGGGGAGCCGAACCGGCATGACCCGGTGCTGATGCGCATCCACAGCGAATGCTTTACCGGTGACCTGCTGGGGTCGCTTAAATGCGATTGCGGTGAGCAGCTTCGGGGCGCGATCAAGGCGATTGAGGAAGCTGGCGGCGGTGTACTTCTTTATCTGGCGCAGGAAGGCCGCGGCATTGGGCTTATCTCGAAGTTGAAGGCCTATGCACTGCAGGATCAGGGCTATGACACGGTGGATGCCAACACGCGCCTTGGCTTCGACGTGGACGAACGGGTGTTTGCGCCAGCAGCCGAGATGCTGAAGCAGCTTGGGTTTAAAGCGGTCAGGCTCATGACCAATAACCCGGACAAGGTTGCGGGGCTGGAGCGCTTCGGCGTGACAGTCACTGAGCGCGTGGCGCACAAATTCCCCACCAACCCCCATAACGAACAGTATTTGGCCACCAAGAAGGCCAAAACGGGGCATATCCTTTAATGACTGTCTGGACCGTCACGCCAGACCATGACGACAGCCGCCGGGGACACCTGACCGGCCCGATGTTCGAGGCTAAATGCGCGCTCGGCAAGCAGGGTGTGATCGCCATGGAATATGGCCGCGAGGGTGATGGTAAAACGCCCGCGGGTACCTATCCTTTCAGGAAAGTTTTCTACCGCCCTGACCGCGAGGAAGCACCAGTAACGGAGCTGGCGACAGAGCCTCTGACGCCAGAACACGGCTGGTGCGATGACGAGACGAGCCCGCAGTATAACCGGTTGGTGCGCCTTCCCTTCGGGCCATCACACGAGAAGATGTGGCGCGAGGATGCGCTCTATGACCTTGTTGTCGTGCTTGGCCACAATGACGACCCAGTGGTGCCGGGCCTCGGCAGCGCCATCTTCCTGCATGTGGCGCGTGATGGCTTCAAGCCGACGCTTGGTTGCGTTGCGATGGAAAAAGACGCCCTCCGCCGCTTCCTCAGGCAAGTGAAAGCGGGCGACACGCTGAAAGTTGTGTTGACCTAGCTGTAATCCCGCGCACCGAAAATGGCTGTACCTACTCGGATATCTGTCGCGCCCATGGCGGCTGCCAGCGCGTAATCCCCGCTCATGCCCATCGACAGCTTTTCCAGCCCCAAACGCTTTGCGAACTTCTTGAGCAAGCCGAAATGCAGTGTTGGATCATCGCCCGCGGGCGGGATGCACATCAGGCCCACAACATTCAGGCCCAGGTCGCGGCAGTCTTTCAGCAAGCCTTCAAGGTCTTCCACCATCGCGCCGCCCTTCTGTTCCTCTCGCCCTGTGTTTACCTGCAGGTAAACGGGCAGATGCCTGTCTTGCTTGTCCATCTCGCGCGCGAGGGCCTTTGCGAGCTTCACCCGATCTACCGACTGGATCACATCAAACAGGGCCACAGCATTCGCCGCCTTGTTGGTTTGCAGGCTGCCGATCAGATGCAGTTCCACGCCCTCATATTCGGGCTTCAGCTCGCCCCAGCGTTCTTCGGCTTCCTGTACCCGGTTTTCGCCAAACACCCGGTGGCCCGCATCAAGGGCCGCGCGCACACGCTCAATGGGCTGCACTTTCGATACCGCGATCAGCCGGGGTTGGTTCTCTTCCACCCCCACATGTTTGCACATGCGTGTAATCTCTTTCCTCACGGCATCAATATTGGCTTTGATATCGGGCATCATGTTGGCCTGTCCTTTGGGCTTGTTGGCGTGTGCTTCCTATGGGATAGGTAGCGTCTATGGTCAAGAGCGAGATAACAATAAAGGCGCGGGAAAATGCCCGCAAGATGATGATGGCCACGGGCGGTGCCTTGCCTGTTTTCATCACAGATAGCGCGCGTGTACCGGGCGCTGAAGCCGTGATCCGCGGTTTGCCAAAGGGCGCGATTGTTATCTGCCGGGACTATGATCACCCTACCCGGGCTTCATTTGCCCGCCAGTTGCGCACGGTAACAAGGGATTGCGGCCATGTTTTTCTGGTGGCTGGGGATGCGGGTTTGGCCCGCGATGTTGGCGCGGATGGCGTTCATTTGCCCGAACATAAGCTGTGGCAAACACCCAATTTGGCCGGTTTTTCTTTTATCAGCGCAGCCTGCCACACGCGCCGTGCGCTTTGCCGTGCGGCTGACATCGGTGTCGATCTGGCGCTTGTTTCACCGGCTTTCCCAACCCGCAGCCATGCGGGTGCAGCCACGCTCGGCATGCACCGGTTCAGCAGGCTTGTGGAAAAGACATCGCTGCCTGTCGCGGCCCTTGGCGGCGTGAATGTGGTTACGGCAAAAAAATTAAGGCCGCTTGGGTTAGCGGCCTTTGCAGCAATTGACGGCTTTATCGCCTAGCCTAGAATTTCAGGCGACCACCAAGGAAGATCATCTGGGATTTTTCGCCCGCTTCAGGGTTCAGCATCAGGCGATTGCTGTAGTCATAATAGCGTACGCCGCCCTGCAGGCCGAGAGTGTTTGTCAGCCGGTAGCTCGCGCCCAGTTCTACGGAAATGATGTTCCGCGCCTCGTTCTCGATGCCGTAAAGGTCTGCGCCTTCGCGGTACTCACTCATCGACAGGCGGGCAGACCAGCTATTAGCCTGATAGGAGAAGCCCACATCAAAGCCTGACATATCGCTTTCGAAAACACTGGTCTGGCGCATCAGTGAGGCATCTACATTGAAGCCTGAATAGCCAACAGACAGGCCGACATTATACTGGCGCTCGGCAAGGTCGCTGTTGTTGAAGGCATTCGCTGCAGGAAGCCCTTGCATGGAAAGGCGGTAAGCGCTCTGGAGCGCAATCTCGAACCCGCGATCAGTTGGGTCATGCTTGTCGGCGCCGAAGCTCAGGCCCACGCGGCCACCGGTGCCGAACAGGTCTTGGCCGTAGGAACCGCGTACCGTGCCGTCGGGTGACAGCAGCGATGAGAAATCAGGGCGCTCGTTAAGGCTGCCTATTGAACCGGCTGATGCAGGTCCTGCTTCACGCAGATAGAAGAAGCCGTTTTCTTCAGACTCGGTCTTGTCCCGAAGGCTGAGCTCAAGGTCTTTGATCGAATCTGCTTTTGAAGGCTTGTGATCACCGCGCAATTTGGTCATTTGTTCGGCGATAAAAAGGTCGAGGCTTTGCAGGAAACCGTTTGATTCAAAACGCGTTTTTTCTTCCGCCAGCACTGCTGTGGAAGAGGCTGATATCATCAGCGCCGTGACGGCATATTTGATCGCGGTTTTCATATGCATGAGCTACTCGTACACGTTACTACGTATATATGGTATGGAATCCTTCGCTATCAACGCAAGACCCGGAGTCAAAAATAGAAAGGCCTGTGTCCTGCTTGCCACTATTTTGACGCTTTTCGGACTGGTCAGCGCCTCTTCTGGCCGCTATAACCCGCTGAAGGCTTAAATAGTTCGTCGGCAAAAAGTTTAGATGGCTGCCGGATGAGCCAGGAAAAAACGAATCCACGGGGTGTAGTATGCAAAATTTTGCCCGTACCATGATGGTACTGATGGTCAGTCTGACACTGGGCGCATGTTCGATGTTCGGCGGCGGTGACAAAGGTGATGACCTGGGCCCAAGGGCCACGGCAATTGGTGTGAACGGTTATCTGTGGCAAGCCACGCTTGATACGCTTTCTTTCATGCCGTTCGATCAGATTGAGCCAACGGGCGGGGTTATCACCACCCAGTGGCACTCAACGGCTGATGCGCCGAACGAGCGTGTGAAGCTGACAGTGCGTTTCCTGTCTGACCAGCTTCGTTCCGATGCCCTGCAGGTTTCTGTGGTGCGCCAGGAGCGCAAGGATGGTAACTGGCTGACAGTTCCTGTTCAGGCGGCAACAGCACTTCAGGTTGAAGAATCGATCCTGGTTCGTGCCCGTCAGTTGCGGATCGACGCCAGTAAATAACACCAGCTTTCTGGTGTGTGAAACAAAGGTTTGAGCCGGGCGGTTGTGCCCGGCTGTTTCAGTTGAATGGCGGCCTGGTGGTGCTGGGCCGGTAAGTACAGAGATAGAGATCATGTCCCGCTACAACGCAAAATCCACCGAAGCCAAATGGCAAAAAGTGTGGACCGAGTCCAAAACCTTCAAAACGGAAAATACATCCGAAAAGCCCAAATATTATGTGCTTGAGATGTTTCCATATCCGTCGGGCCGGGTTCATGTGGGCCATGTTCGCAACTATACTATGGGGGATGTGGTGGCGCGGTACCGGCGCGCGCAGGGCTATGAAGTGCTTCATCCCATGGGCTGGGACGCTTTCGGCATGCCAGCGGAAAACGCGGCGATGGAGCGCAAGGTTCATCCCGCTGACTGGACCTACGACAATATCGCCAACATGCGCGAGCAATTGAAGCATATCGGTCTTGCCATCGATTGGGACCGCGAGTTCGCAACCTGCGATGCCGCCTACTACGGCAAAGAGCAGCAGATCTTTATCGATTTCTATAACGCCGGTCTTGTGTACCGCAAGGAAAGCTGGGTGAACTGGGACCCGGTTGACAACACGGTTCTGGCGAACGAGCAGGTTATCGACGGCAAGGGCTGGCGCTCCGGCGCACTGGTTGAGCGCCGCAAGCTAAGCCAGTGGTTCCTCAAGATCACCGATTTCGCGGACGATCTTCTTGAAGGCCTGAAGGGGCTTGATCGTTGGCCCGATAAAGTGCGCCTGATGCAGGAAAACTGGATCGGCCGCAGTGAGGGCCTGAAGTTCAGCTTCGAGATTTCTGAGACAGGCGAAAAGCTGCCAGTTTACACCACGCGCCCGGATACGCTTTTTGGGGCCAGCTTCTGCGCGATCGCGGCGGACCACCCGCTGGCGGCCAAGCTTGCCGAAGATAATGCTGAACTGAAAGCCTTCTGTGAAGAATGCCGCAAAACCGGCACCACTGAAGAAGCGATCGAGAAAGCCGAGAAGAAAGGCTTCAACACTGGCCTGACCGTGAAGCACCCGTTTGATGAGAACTGGACGCTGCCGATCTATGTGGCCAATTTTGTGCTGATGGATTACGGCACGGGCGCGATTTTCGCCTGCCCTGCCGGTGACCAGCGCGACCTTGATTTTGCCCGCAAGTACGACCTGCCAGTGATCCCTGTGGTGCTGCCGGAAGGCGAGGATGCGAGCACGTTCAAGATCGGTGACGAGGCCTATACCGGCCCCGGCAAGATGATCAACAGCCGCTTCCTTGACGGCATGGACGCCATGGACGCGAAGGCTGCAGTGATTGACCGCGCCGAAGCCGAAGGCTGGGGCGAGCGCATGGTGAATTTCCGCCTGCGTGACTGGGGCGTATCGCGCCAGCGTTATTGGGGGACGCCAATCCCGTTCGTACACTGTGACGATTGTGGCGTTGTGCCTGTGCCATCCGACCAGCTCCCGGTTGAGCTGCCTGAGGATGTAAGCTTCGACAAGCCGGGCAACCCCCTCGAGCATCACCCAACCTGGAAACACACCAATTGTCCAAGCTGTGGCAAGAAAGCCCTGCGCGAAACCGACACCATGGACACGTTCGTGGACAGTTCCTGGTATTTCCTGCGCTTTTGTACGCCAGACGCGGACGAGCCGTTTGAAACCGACGCGGTGAACGAATGGCTGCCTGTAAATCAGTATATCGGCGGTGTGGAACATGCGATCCTTCACCTTCTATATGCCCGCTTCTTCACCCGTGCGCTCAAACATGTGGGCCGCACCAATATTGAGGAACCGTTTGAGGGCCTCTTTACGCAGGGCATGGTGAACCACGTAACCTACAAGGACAGCGAAGACGATTGGGTATTCCCTGAACTGGTTCGCACCCGGGAAGACGGGTCGCTCTTCCGCTCTGACAACGGGCTTGAGGTTACCGAAGGCCGCGTTGAGAAGATGTCCAAATCCAAGAAGAACGTGGTCGATCCCGATGATATCATCGACCAGTATGGCGCTGACACGGCCCGCTGGTTCGTGCTTTCCGACAGCCCGCCAGAGCGTGACCTTCTGTGGACCGAATCCGGCATTGAAGGCGCGTGGCGTTTTGCCCAGCGCGTGCACCGCCTGGTGATGACCCCGCCTGCCGATGTGGCAGCCAAGGGTGCTGCGATGCCTGAAAGCCTGTCTGACAGTGCGCTCGCGCTTCGGAAAGCCACCCACAAGACCATCAAGGGCGTTACGGCAGATATCGAAAACCTGCATTTCAACAAGGCTGTTGCGCGGCTTTATGAATTCGCCAACGCGGTTAGCGGCAAATGTGTGGGTGACGGCAGCGCCGAAGCGTTGCGCGAGGCGCTTGAAACCCTCGTCCTGCTGGTTGGCCCAATGATGCCACACCTGGCGGAAGAACTGTGGCAGGCGCTTGGCCACAAAACGCTGGTGGCGGAAACGCCGTGGCCGCAAGCCATTGAGGCACTGACCGTGGATAACACTGTGAAAATGGCGGTGCAGGTAAACGGCAAGGTGCGTGACACCATCGAGGTGGCCAAGGATATGGCCAAGGAAGATGTGGAAAAACTGGCGCTTGGCCTTGAAAATGTAGTGAAATTCACGGACGGCAATACAATCCGCAAAGTGATCGTGGTGCCGGGCCGGATCGTTAACATCGTGGCGAATTGATGAGAGCATTTTTTGTCATAGCGGCAGCGCTTTTCCTGACCGCATGCGGTTTCCGCCCTCTTTACGAGGCGGGGGGGTCGTCTGCTGCGATGCGCACGCACCTGTCGGGCATCGAAGTGGCGCCGATCGCTGACCGGCTTGGTCAGGTGATGCGCAACAACCTGCTCGACCGCCTGAACGCGGGTGCCACGCCGAATTACCGCCTGTCTGTGGTGCTGGAACAAAGCACACAGGGTTTTGGTATTCGCCCTGATGCTGCCGCCACACAGGAAGAGCTGACGCTTCTTGCAACCGTTACCTTCGTGAAGCTGGACGGTGAGGAAGTGATCTTTACCGAGCAGATGCGGGCCCGCACAGCCTATGATCTGGTGCTGTCTGATTTTTCCACCGTTACCCAGCGCGAAGATAGCGCCCGGCGGCTGGCGCTTGAGTTGGCTGAACGCATCCACCGGCGGCTCGCGCTTTATTTTACCCGTCAGGAGGCTGAAGGCCGGTGAAGGTAAAACCCCGCGACATAGCCGCCCTTCTCAAGACCGTAGACCCATCGGTTCGCGCGGTTCTTGTTTTCGGTCGGGACGAGGGGTTGGTGCGTGAGCGCGCAGAAAAGATTGGCAAACAGGTTGCTGAAGACCTGTCTGACCCGTTTCAGGTGGCCCGTCCGGGCCTGAATGACATCAAGGAAAGCCCGTCCATCCTTCTGGATGAAGTGTCCGCCATTTCCATGCTGGGGGGCAGGCGGCTTGTGCGCCTTGAAGGGGCCGGGAACGAAAGCACCGAAGCCGTGAAGCTGGTGCTTGAAAGCAATCAGGGTGACGGCCTGTTGGTGATAACAGCCGGTGACCTGAAGCCTACGTCCAGCCTTCGGAAAACCATGGAAGCGGCCAAAAACGGCCTTGCCATTGCCTGCTATGAAGACAGTGCCCAAGACCTTATGGGGCTGATCCAGAGCGTACTGTCTGACGCCGGGCTTTCCGCCACACAGGATGCAGTGGCCTATCTGGTGGATAACCTGGGTGGTGACCGTATGGTCTCCCGTGGTGAACTTGAAAAGCTCGTGCTCTATAAAGGAAACGCAGGCGGTCAGGTTACAATCGAGGACGCCAAGGCCTGCGTGGGTGACACGTCTGCGCTGGCGCTGAACCAGATTGGGGAAGCCGTAACAGCGGGCAATCTGGTGAACCTTGAAAAGCTTCTGGAACGTGCCTGGACAGCGGGCCACAGCGCCATCCCTATTCTGCGGCATTTGCAAAGCCGGTTGATGCGCTTTCATCTGGCGCGCGGCATGATGGACCAGGGCATGAACGCATCCGAAGCCGTGAACAAGCTTCGCCCGCCGGTATTTTTTGGCGAGCGTGACCGCTTCATCGGCGAACTATCCCGCTGGTCATCCCGCAAGATTGAAATGGCGCTTGAAATTCTTCTGGAGGCAGAGCTGGACTGCAAGACCACAGGCAACCCCGCCGATGTGATTTGCGCCCGCGCGCTCCTCAGGCTTGCCAAGGCAGCGAAATAGGCGGTTCCTATGAAAATCGGATTTTTTGGCGATAGCTTCACAAAAGGTGTGGGCGACCCAACCGGTAAGAGTTGGGTGGGCCGACTTTGTGAAGCGGCTGGCGTTCAGCATGAAAACTTCGGTGTGCAGGGCGACACATCAGAAGGCGTCATGAACCGCTGGCAGGCGGAAGCCGAAGGTCAGGGGTTTGACCGGCTGGTATTTATGGTGGGCTCGAACGACGCGCTGCTGAATGAGCATCGCCGCGTGACCATCAATGAAATAAACCGACTGAAAAACGCCAAGGCCATCATGATGGCTGCGCGTGCCGTGGCACCGACCTTGTTTGTTAGTGCGCTCCCGGTGGTGGATGACGCACCCGCAAGTGGCCGCATTGGTGACATGGCGCGCCAGATGGGCATGATCGCCCGTATCAACCGTGTGTCATACGTGGATATTTGCGCCGACGTGGCGGCATCGAACGTGTGGCGGGAGGAAGCCATGGCCAACGATGGTGCGCATCCGGGTGAAGGCGGCTATCAATATCTGGCCGACCTGATCGCAAACCACCCCGTGTGGCAGGACTTCCTGAAAGCCTAAGCCCTATTTCACCCCGTGCAGCTTCCGGTAAGCCGTGGGGCTTAACCCAAAGGTGCGTTCAAACGCGTGGATCAGGCGCACAGGGGTGCCGAAACCGCTTTCGCTCGCGACAGTTTTCAGCGGCAGGTCGGGGCTTTCCAGCAGCGTGCGGGCGGCTTCAAGGCGGAGCTTTTCAAGGTAGCGCGCGGGCGTGTCGCCCATTTCGGAAACAAACTTGCGGTGAAAGCTGCGTTCGCTCATGCCCGCCTGTTCCGCAGCGTCTGTGACGGTGATTGCATCCTGCAGGTGGGCGCGCATCCAGTCTAGCGTTCTGGCAAAAGGGCCAGAAGCGCGGCTCTGCCCCTGCAGAAGGTTGCTGAACTGGGCCTGACTGCCGGGCCGGTGTGCATACACCACAAGGCGGCGCGCCACGGTCATGGCAATGGGGCGGCCCATGTCGCGTTCCACCATTGCAAGCGCCATATCGATACCTGCCGTAACGCCGGCGGATGTCCACAGTGGCCCGTCCTCCACATAAATGGCGTCCGTATCCACAACCGTATCCGGGAACAGGCGCTTGAGGGCACCGGTCGCGCGCCAGTGCGTTGCCACACGCTTGCCGGTGGTCAGCCCTGCCGCTGCCAGAAGGAAAGTGCCGGTGCACACAGACCCGATCCGCCGTGCGGATTTGGCCGCTGCCTGCAACCACGCGGTAACGGCGGGCATTTCGGCTGCGCGCCTGACATCATCCCTGTTTCCGCCAACAACAAGGACCGTATCGATCCCTTCTGGCGGGATGTCGTGAAGGGGGGTTGCTCCAATCGTCAGCCCACAACTGGTGTGGCTGTGGCCGCCATCAAGGCTTGCGAGCATCAGGTCATACAGGGGCTGGGGGCTTTCCTCGTTCGCGCTTGCGAACACCTGAAAAGGGCCCGTGATGTCTAGAATTTGGGCACCATCGAAGGCAATGAAAACGACCTTTTTCCTGTTCAGTTGCATGGCATGCCCTTCGTGTGGCTGGCAGAAAATAATAATTATTTGTCATATCAGCCAAAAGATTTCAAGGGCATGGTGGTGATCACCCGATCACGACAGCGGAGAAAAAAATATCATGTCCCTCACCATTGGTTTCCTGATCTATCCCCGGATGACGCAGCTTGATTTCACCGGCCCCTTTGAAGTGCTTTCGCGCATGCCGGGGGCCCAGGTGCATGTGGCGGCAAAAACGCTGGAGCCTGTTATCTCGGATACCGGCCTTCAAATTCTGCCATCGGTCACGCTTGAGGATTGTCCGCAACTGGATGTGCTTGTGGTGCCCGGTGGGCCCCATGTTGACGAATGGTATGGCGATGACGAGATACTCGGCTTCCTGCGCCAGCAGGCGGCGCGCGCGCGGTATGTGACGTCGGTTTGCACAGGGTCGCTGATCCTGGGCGCTGCCGGGCTGCTGGACGGCTACAGGGCCACCACCCACTGGTCGTCGCTTGATTTCCTGAAACCTTTTGGTGCGATCCCGACAGAAGGCCGCGTAGTACGCGACAGGAACCGCATCACAGGCGGTGGTGTTACGGCGGGGATCGATTTTGCCCTGGAGCTGGTGGCTGAATTGCAGGGCGAAGAAACCACGAAAATGCTGCAGCTTGCGCTTGAATATGATCCTGCCCCGCCGTTTATCGGCGGTCACCCCAAGTCGGCTGAGGCCGGAACGCTTGAGACAGTCAGCACCATGATGGCAGAGCGGCTGGACCGGCGGCGGCTTGCGTCGCTTCGGTCGGGGCAGGCGGCGGGCCTGTCCTGAAAGCAGGTTGGCTGAAACGAAAACCGGCTGTCAGGTTTCCCCAACAGCCGGCTGCATTTCGGAAATTTTCCTAGCCGATTAATTAAGATTAATCGGGGTCGGTTCTTCGCCGCCTTCGGATGCTTGCGCAGCCTGGGCTTGTTGCGCTTCCTGTGCCGCTTGGGCATGGTAAAGCGCTTCGAAGTTGATTGGCTCCAGCAGGAGCGGCGGGAACCCGCCATCCCGGCTTGCGTCAGCAATGATGCGACGAGCAAACGGGAACATCATGGAAGGTGCCTGGATCAGAAGGAACGGCTTAAGCGCTTCTTCAGGCACGTTACGAATGCCGTAGAGGGAGCCGTAAGCAAGCTCAACCACGAAAGCAACCTGTTCGCCACCTTCAGCGGCTGGTGCTGTTGCTTTAGCGGAAACCTTGAGCTCAACCTCATAGACTTCGTCATTCATCTTACGAACGCCAACATTCACATTCACGTCGATCGAAGGCTTCTGGCCTGCGAGCGCCTGAAGGCTTGCTGGTGCATTCGGGTTTTCAAAAGAAAGATCTTTTACATATTGTGCAATAACGCCTGCCTGTGGGCCTTCCGCACCTTCAGGTGCTGGGCCGCCTACTGGTGCCTGGTCATTGCCAAATTCATTTTCTGCCATTTTTTCACTCTTTTATCTGGTGCCAGCCCCCCAAAACCAACTGGGTCGGCAAATCTGGGGCAAACGGCTAGCATGGTTTGATCGATTGAACAACAAGCAATTGTGCCCAAATTGGCGGATTTCCTAATTTTTTGGATCGTCGGTGTGGTCAATGTCACGCCGGTGAGGCTGGTCGGGGTGTTGGGTCCGGGTTTCTTCCCAATATTCCCCCTCGATGATGATGGTCTCGTGTGGGCGCGTGCGGCCCCGTTGCACAACAAACTGTGCCATGCCCAGTTTTCCAAGCGCCAGACGGATCGGCGGCACCAGAAGAAGCGCTCCGACAAAGTCTGTCATGAAACCGGGAATGAAAAGGAACACACCTGCAATCGCAAGAAAGAAGCCATGCACAAGGCTTGCACCGATGGTGTCACCGGTGCGCGTGGCTGCCTGCATATCCTGAAAAACCTTCATGCCCTGATGGCGCACGATCGACAGGCCTACGGCAGCTGTCAGCAGGCACAGGCCCACAGTAGACAAAGCCCCGATTTCGGCCCCCACATCGATCAGGATAGCCAGTTCAACAATGGGCAGGCTTAAAATTAACAACAATATGATTAATGGCATTTCTTGTTCTTTCCGGCGTTTCCACTTATCTATAAGGGAATGATCGGGGCCCGGGTCAATAGGCGGGCCGAAATTAGGCAAATAAAACTGAACCCGATAAAAACGAAAACGAGACAGTTAAAGACATGGAAATTGTTCTTCTTGCAATGGTCGCTGCTTTTATCCTCCTGAGGCTGCGGTCTGAGCTGGGCAAAAAAACAGGCAATGAACCCCTGCCGCCGGCTGCGGGCGGCATGCATCCACGCACGCAGGGCGATGATATGCTTCACGACGACCAAGGCGATGATACGCCGGGTGTGGTTGTGGGCCCTGGTAATGTGATTGATCTGGAAGAAAACCCGGCGCTGAGGAAAGCGTTTCAGGCGATCCGTCACGCAGACCGGTCTTTCGATGTGTCTACATTCCTCACAGGTGCCAAGTCAGCCTATGAGATGATTTTGGATGCCTTCTGGAAAGGCGACAAGGAAACCCTGAAAGAGTTTCTGGACGATTCCGTTTACCAGCAGTTTGCGGGTGCAGTTGACCAGCGCGAAAAAGACGGGCTTGAGGTTCATAACAAGATCCTCGATGTTACCGAGCTTGATATTATCGGTGCGCAAATGGCCGGCCAGACAGCGGAACTGACTGTGCATTTCCGGGCGGAGCTGATTGCCGTTACCAAGGATAAGGACGGTAATGTGGTGGAAGGGAATGTGTCGGACGCTGTTGAAGTGAACGATAAATGGACCTTCGCGCGCGATACGAAATCCCGCTCACCGATGTGGACCCTTGTGGCAACAAGGGCGGGCTAAGGCCGTAAACTCATAAACGGCAACAGGCGGCGACCAAGGCCGCTTGGTGCTGGCAAGGAAAAAACGGTGCAGAATAATGGGTTATTTAAAGCGTTTTTGACGCAGTCCAAAGCCACGCGGCCTTGGGCCCTCCGGGTTGGTTTGCAAAGGCAGATTTCAGTGACCAAAATGCTCGCCGATGTCCCTGCATCGACTGTGCTTTTGGCCTCGAACTCTGCTCTTTTCAGAACCAACGACGCCGATGCCTTTTATGGGTTTACGGCCTAGATGGGCCGCGCGCTCGTCTCCATACTGGGGCTTTTGCTCCTGATAGCGCTGCCGCTTACGGCAGCGTTTTTCCTTCTTGAACGCAAGCCTGAGGGGTTGGCGTTTCGCGCGGTTTCCTTTGCCGACCTTCCGGGCTGGGACGCCGACGACCTTAGCCGAACCCTGCCCGCGCTTCACCGAAGCTGTGACCGTATCCTCACATTCCCCATGAACAGACGCATCCCAGGTGCTCGCATTGGTGGCCGCGCCCGCGATTGGGAGGCCGCGTGCCAGGATATCCTTCTTGTGAACGATGGCCCGGCGTTGCGTACTGTTTTGCAGGAACATTTCCAGCCGCTTGAAGTGTCGGCCTCAGGCGAGCCGATGGGCGTTTTCACCGGCTATTATGAGACCATGCTTCACGGCAGTGAACAGAAAAGTGAGCGCTATCACGTGCCGCTGTATCTGCGCCCGCCGGAACTGGTGAGCGTTGACCTTGGCACGTTCCGCGCCGACCTGAAGGGCCGACGTATCGCGGGTGAGGTGAAAAACGGCAAGCTGATACCTTTTGCAGACCGCGCCGAAATAACGGGCGGCGCACTGAAGGGCCGCGATCTTGAGCTTTTGTGGGTGGATGATCCGGTTGATGCCTTCTTCCTGCATATCCAGGGGTCTGGCAGGGTTCAGATGCCAGACGGATCGCTCCGCATGGTGGGATACCATGACCAGAACGG
>JABXIV010000291.1 GCA_013372925.1 Alphaproteobacteria bacterium | reverse complement strand
TATTCCCGGATGGCGCCGATTTTTGGCGCGTTGTGTTGCACGCTGTTGTTGTGGTCGTGGAAGTGGCTTGCCTTATTTGGCTTACAAACAAGCTGGCCCAGAGTTTTGAACAGGCAGCAGAAAGCCAGCAAAGCGCCATGGATGAAGCCAGAAAGGCACAGGCCGCTGCTGAGGAGGCAGAGAAGTCTCGTATGGAAGCGGAAGCAGCGCTTGAGCAGGTGAAGATGAATGAAGCCGAGAAGAGGGCGCTTGAAGCAAAAGCAGATGCGGAGCGGCAGGCTGCAGAAGAACGGGAGCGTGCTGCCCGCCTGGCAGCCGCTAGCGACTTCGAAAACTCGGTAAACAATCTCATTGCGGAACTCTCCAGTTCTATTGAAGAACTGGGCCATAATGCTCAAACGCTGGACGAAGCCGTTGGTGTTGCCAGCGGCAAGGTTGGTAGCGTTAGCGATGGTTCTACCCGTGTGAACGCCAATGTAAGCACTGTTGCGGCCAGCACTGAGGAAATGTCTGCCACTGCACAGGAAATCTCCCGTCAGGTTGTTCAGACAACGCAGGTGGCAGAAGAAGCAGCCAACCAGTCAGAGGTTGGTGAAAAGGCTGTTGAAGAGCTGACATTGCGCTCCAATGAAATTCGGAACGTGATTGTGATGATCAGCGATATCGCCGAGCAAACGAATCTGTTGGCGCTAAATGCGACGATTGAGGCAGCACGTGCTGGTGAAGCGGGCAAGGGCTTTGCTGTGGTGGCAAGTGAGGTCAAGAGCCTTGCAAGCCAGTCAGCGCGTGCGACAGAAGAGATCGAAGGCCTCGTTGAGCGCATCATGCAGGCAACGTCTGCGGCGGAAGATGCCAACAAGAATATTGTCTCGATCATCAATAGCGTGCGCGATAATGCGAATGGCATCGCGGCAGCTGTTGAGGAACAGTCGGCTTCCACGCAGGAAACTGCTCGCGCGGCGCAAACGGCTGCAGAAGAAACTGCGGGCGTGGATAGCGCTGCGGCTGAGCTTCGCGGTATCGTTGACCAAGTGGCGCGTACATCGGATGATTCTGCGCAGCTTGCGGCGGCGCTGGGTGACAAGATCCAGGCTGTTAAAGAACGGGCGGATCAGTTTGTGGCGCAGCTCAGCCAGGATGGGTAACGCCTGAGTTCAATGCCTGAGAAGAGAAAAAGCCCGGAAGTTGAACTTCCGGGCTTTTCAAATTGGCTCCCCAGGGCGGATTCGAACCACCGGCCAAGCGGTTAACAGCCGCTTGCTCTACCACTGAGCTACTGGGGATCATGGTAGATATCGCTGCGCCAGAAGCATCGCTCCGTGGCCGCGAGTGGGTGCCTTTATACTCAAAATTTTCGGCCTGCCAAGCCCTAATTTACATTTTTCTTTCAAGGATGTCCAAACCCATTGGAATGGGCGGGTTTGGAGCGTCTTTTGCAAGGAAATGCATTGTTGGGCTTGCGGGAATATAAGTTTATGGTTCGCTTTCCGGTCGTCGCTGGTTCTAGGGTGCGGACGCAAAAGAAATCCAAGAAAGAATGGCAAATTGATAAAAGTTGCTTAAATTGCCTCTCGCAGAAGCAAGGCCACCAAGGCTATTACTGCACCTAAAAAATAAACAAAAATAAAGGCGAGACACATGTCAGCGAAATATCAGGCATATAGAAATATATGCATATTCATTGCACTATCAGTTCTATTTTATCTTATTGGCTATTGGTTGATTTTCAGGCTTCAGAAGGCAACGCCCTTGATGATGTCCGTGGGTTTTGCCGCGGTCGTGACCTGCTGGATCTGCAATATCAAGCTCTCTGATCTGGGGTGGAAATGGTTCCGCCATAAAGAACAGCTTCTCAGTTATTTTATACCCTTGGGCGTCATATCACTGGCCTACGGATTAATCTGGGTTTTAGGCTTTGGAGGTTTCTATGATGCAGGCTATGCGGGCGAGCTGAGAGAGACCTACAGTTTGGGGCAATGGCCCGATTCAGCCTTGTTGGGCTTTCATTTTTTCCTGACAGCCACCATCACATTTGCGCTGACATTGCCTTCTGTCCTTGGCGAGGAAATCGCCTGGAGGGGGCTTTTGGTGCAGCAATTGTCGCAAATAGTGTCCCCACAAAAGACAGCTTTGATTTCAGGCGCCTTATGGACATGCTTTCACTTTCCCCTGATTTTTCTGGGGCTATACGGCGTTGAGGGAACGCCGCTTTTATATCAGCTGTTCTGTTTCAGCCTGTATCTTATGTCGGCTTCTGTCATCATGACCTATCTGCGGTTAAAGACCGGGGGGGTATGGACCGCTGTGATTTTTCATATGAGCAGCAATGTCTTTATTCAAAAGTTCTATGCAAAAGTGACGCTTGAGAATGATTCCACAGTGTGGATGGGGGATGAATTTGGGCTGATCCCCGGGCTTCTGATGTTTATCGTTGCAGTTGGCTTCTACAGAAAATTGGGATCGATAAACACGTGATCAGTGTTCCTCAAAGAACCAAGGGGCCTGCCAAGGGACGCGTGTGAGGAAACCTTTGCCAAAAAAGAAAAAGGGCCTAGCTGAAATCAGCTAAGCCCTTGGAATTCTTGGAGGCGCGAACCGGTTTGCGAAGCTGGCAGAGCGTGGCGAGGCCAATCGAACCGGTGTACACGGATTTGCAATCCAATAAAAAATCCAATGATTTCAAGGGTTATTCCTAAAAATCGCCGATTTGTCGCTTGTTTTGAATCAACGAGTTACAGTGATTTTAGGAATGACATTTGGTGACGGACACGCGTTGTCAATTATAGAATTCTCTGGTTTGCAAACTATGTTTTCTTGCTCTGTGATTGGTTTACTGCTTGGGGAAGACATAGCTCAAGTTAAACACTGTCTTCGTTGTTTCTTGGTCGGGTCTTGGAATGTTGTATTGCTCACATAGGTCCTTGAGGGCACTATCCAGGTGAATTTGTGCAACTACGCAAGATGCTTCTGCGGAAATTTTGTCGGCGGCCTCTGGCGTCGTAGCTCTTTCAAACCCTCCGGAGCCATTCGGAACATGAAGGGCCTCTTCCAGGTTCCGGATGTCGTTTTTTACATCGTCTAGTAGGTGAGCAATGTTTGGCTCAAGTCCTCGAAAATGCTCTACCAGCTTACTCGTTCTTTCAGGGAATATTTGATTTATGTCAGTGTAGTGATCGCGATCTCCATTTAACCAATCCAATACCCGCGCGAAATGTATCTCCATTAGGGCAAGGGCTGAAGCTAGGCGTTTAGCTAAGGACTGGTGCTTTCTAATGTGCTCTTCTTTGGAGAGGCGCTGGGGTAGTGTGGCACCGACAAATGTTAGTAGGACTACAACGAATACACTTGCCCACGTGCCAAACACTCCCCACTTCTGCCAATCATAAGGTGGCTTTTCAGCTAGATATAGGCCTAAGATCAATCCCAGCCCGAAGCATAGGGCCGCCACTAAGAACGCAAATTGTCGTACTACGCTACCAATTTTGATTTTCATCAATCGCCTCCTCAGTGTTGCTGGGGGACATTGCCATGCCAAATGAAGATATGGCAAGTGGGGGCTTCTAAGCTGCCAGTTGGCATCGAATTCAGGTTGCACGCGGTCTGATGATCCGCGTGCACGTGGTTTTAGTCAATTGTACTTGTAGACATTTAGTGTCGCTATAAAGCATTGATTTTTTTAGATTTTCTAATGTTTTTTTGGCCAGATTCGGACATGGCGTATCGTTCCTGAAATGTCAATTTTAGGAATGACCCCAAAAAATATTTAGGAATTTAGGAATGAATTTTGGAGGGTATGCCTATAAGGCATTGAATTAAAAGAAGAAAAATGGAGGCGCGAACCGGAATCGAACCGGTGTACACGGATTTGCAATCCGCTGCGTCACCACTCCGCCATCGCGCCTCTCGTGGTGGTCCGGAACGTATAGTCAGACCTTAGGTATGGGTCAATAGGTTTTTGGCGCAAATTTAATGAAGTTCTGGCAACTCACACTGCAATCCTTCGGCCCATGAAACTCGTATATTTACGAGCAATGTTTTTTTAAGGCATTGTGTCTATATATCTCTTGAGGTTGGGACAAAAAGGCGGAAATATTCTGTGGCACATAAAATTCTGATTATTGATGATCTGGAAATCATGCGGACCATGTTGTCACGCGTGGCGGAAGATTTTGGCGAGGTCGTTACCGCTTCGTCCGGCAAGGAAGGGTTGCTTGCGGTGCTTGAGCAGAGGCCAAGCCTTATCCTGCTGGATGTTATCTTGCCCGACATTGACGGCTTCAAGGTTTGTGAGGCCCTGAAGAAGGATTACCGCACACGCGATATCCCTGTGATTTTGATTACCGGGTTGGAAACAGAAGACGAAGCGGAAGTGAAAGGCCTTTCCCTTGGTGCTGCTGATTTTGTGAAAAAGCCCATCAAGCCGGAAGTGGTGAAAGCCCGCATCAACACCCAGCTTACCCTGCTTGATAAATCGCGTGAGCTTGAAGAGGCCAACCAGGAATTGACCCATCTGGCCATGACTGACGCGCTGACGGGCTGCTTTAACAGGCGCTATTTCCTCAATGCTGCGGATATGGAATTGAGCCGCATGAAGCGGCATGGCTATCCTGTTGTGGTGGCCATGATTGATATCGATCATTTCAAGGACATCAACGATACCTATGGTCACAGCGTGGGAGACAGCGTTCTGGCTGATGTTGCGAAGGTTTGCGACGATACAATCCGCTATGAAGACACCATGGGACGCTTGGGCGGCGAGGAATTTGCCGTGCTGCTACCGGTGGCGGATGATGAAGGCGCTTCCGGCGTTTTGGAACGCCTACGACAAAGTGTCGAAAATTTGACGTTCGAAGGGCATGAGGGACTGAGGGTTACGGTGAGTATTGGCCTTAGCGAGTTGAGGGCAGATGACCTGACGGTTGAGCAAGGTCTGAAGCGCGCTGATGAAGCATTATATGCTGCCAAGAATCAAGGGCGCAACCAACTGATGGTGGAATAGCCATCCCGCATTCCGTCGCAAAATAGCATCATATGGCCGCAGGGATTGTTGCCCGTGCAGCGTATTATGATAAATCGCGAACAAGTTTCGGGGAAGTTTCTGCGGATTTTGCGTGAAAACGCATTGCTTCAAACTGCTATGCTATTTATAAAGCGGCGAGATTGTACCCGAAGTTATTTATATAGAGGTTCAAACCGTGACCGAATCAGCAGTCGCCCGCCGTCATATGATTGATTGTCAGCTTCGCCCGAACGAGGTGAACGACGAACGCATTATTGGCGCCATCGAAGGTGTTGCCCGCGAACTATTCGTGCCGAAAGCGAAGCGCGCTGTGGCTTATGTGGATGAAGATCTGGAAATTGGCGAAGGCCGCTTCCTGATGGAACCCATGATTTTTGCGCGCCTGGTAACCGAAGCAGGGATCAGCGAAAGCGATCTGGTTCTCGATGTTGGCTGTGCAACAGGCTATTCGTCTGCTGTTCTCGCGGGTCTGGCAGACGCGGTTGTTGCTCTTGAAGAAAATGACAAGCTGGCCGCTGCCGCAGAAAAGAAGCTTTCCGAGCAGGATGTGATGAACGTTGCCGTGGTGAAGGGCAAACTGCGCGACGGCGTTGCCAAGCAAGGGCCATTTGATGTGATCATGATTGAAGGCGCGGTGGAGGAAATCCCTGCGGGCCTCGTGAAGCAACTGAAGGAAGGTGGCCGGCTCGTTTGCGTTAAACTTGAAGATGGCGTTGGCCGGGCCCATATCGTGAAGATGGAAGGCGGTGTCGCATCAGGCCGGAACCTGTTTGATGCGAACGTACCACTGCTTGCCGGATTTGAAGTTGATAAAGGTTTTGTATTTTAACGCTTGTTGAATTGGTGCCCCAAATAAGGTGGGCATCAAGCTAGAGTTAGCGTTTAAAAGGTGATAATAAACAGAAACCCCTTGGGTGAGACGAACAAAAAAGTGAGGCATGTGACATGCCTATAAGTTCGCAACCCACACTATAACAGCGAGGAAACAAGGAGAATAAAATGAAAAAGGGGATCGTTTCACTGCTTGCAGTGACGACTGTGCTTATGGGTTCTGTGTCTTCATATGGTGAGACACTTGAGGAAGCCCTGGCAGCAGCATACCAAACCAACCCACAATTGATGGCCCAGCGTGCGGCCCTTCGTGCAACAGACGAAGGCATTGCGACGGCACAAGCTGGCTACTTACCATCCCTTACGGGGTCATACGCATATCAGGATCAGAACATCGATGTTCGCCCTGATGGCACTGGTGAAGTCATTCCGGGCGACCGTGGCTCTGAAGGCTATAGCCTGACGTTGCGGCAGAATCTGTTCCGCGGCTTTCAGGACCGCAACAGCCTGCGCCAAGCCGAAAGCACCGTTAAGGCGGGCAGGGCGCAGTTGCAGTCTGTAGAGCAGCAAGTGCTGCTGGATGCTGTGACAGCCTATATGAATGTGCTGCGTGACGAAGCCGTTGTGGAATTGAACAAGAATAACGTACAGGTGCTTGAGCGCCAGTTGCAGGCCAGCCAGGATCGTTTCCGTGTTGGTGAAGTAACGCGTACGGATGTTGCCCAGTCAGAGGCGCGCCTTGAAGGCGCCAAGTCTAACTTGTTGACGGCCGATGCCACACTTGCAGCGAGCCGGGCACAATATCGCCGGGTTGTTGGCCGTGCACCGGCATCGCTTGAAAATCCGTCAAGGCAGCCTGAGTTGCCTGCATCGCTTGATGAAGCCATTGAAATCGCCATGGAGCTTAGCCCTGGCGTGATTGCTGCGCGCCACAACGAAAGGGCCGCAAAGCAGGCGGTTTCGGTTGCCAAGGGTGCGCTTTTGCCAACCCTGAATGCCCAGGTTCAGTATTCAGACTTTGATACGACCGGCTTTAACGCCACTACTGGTGGCACTGTTGGCCAAAATACCAAAAATACCAGCGTTGGTGTGGAGCTTAGCGTGCCTCTTTATCAGGGTGGTTCACGATATTCTTCTATTCGCCGTGCCAAACAGGTACGCAGCCAGCGTTTGATGGAAATCCAGCAGGCTGAACGCGTGGCGCAGGAAAATGTTTTCGTGGCTTGGGACCGGTACCGTGCGGCTGTTGGTCAGATCAAGTCTTCTGAAGCGCAAGTGCGGGCCAGTGAAATTGCCCTCGAAGGTGTGCGTCAGGAAGCCTATGTGGGTTCACGTACGACCCTTGATGTATTGAATGCTGAACAGGAATTGCTGAATGCGCGGGTTGCCCTTGTGCGTGCCCAGCGTGATGAAGCTGTAACCGCCTATAGCCTTGTTTCTGCAACGGGTAAATTGACGGCGCGCGACCTTCGTCTTGGTATCAGCACGTATGACCCAAGCTATAATACCGAACATGTCGGTAACAAGAATTTCGGCATGGGTATCGAATAACCAAAAAAAACTTCTTTGAAGGAAGAGGGGCCGTTTGGCCCCTTTTTTGTTTGTGACAGTCAGTTTTTGGGTGTTCTGCAATGCTGCTTTATGCAGTTAACCGCCTTTGTTTGTTTAAGAATTATTGACACGGGACTCTCTTAACGGTACCTCTGGTTTAGGGAGTGTTAACAGTGGCTGGTCAATGAGCGATAACGCATCTGAAGACGAACCGACAATGGAAGAGATCTTGGCGTCAATTCGCCGGATCATTTCTGACGAGTCGGAGGAAGAGGCGGCAGCGCCGGATATCGAAGAAGATAGCTTCGAGGAAGATATTCCTGCGCCTGAGCCTGCGCCTGAGCCTGAGCTGCTTCCTGAGCCGGAACCTGAACCGGAACCGTTCCCTGTGCCGGAGCCAGAGCCGCTTCCGGAACCTGAACCAGAACCAATGCCTGACCCCGAGCCCGAGCCTATTCCGGAGCCGGAACCAATTCCTGAGCCTGAAGAAGATGTGTTCGAGCTGACAGAGTTGGCAAGCGCTGGCGATGTGGAGGCAATTGTTTCGCCTCCGATAGAAACGCGTACTGCGGCCAGCTTTGAGCATCTTACCCAGATGATGGTTGCGGGCTACGGTGGAGCTGATAATACGCTTGAAGGCCTTGTGCGTGCCATGCTGAAGCCAATGCTGCAGGGATGGCTTGATGAAAACCTGCCAGCTATCGTGCAGGATGCAGTTGAGCGTGAGGTTGCGCGGATCGCGCGTCGCAAGTAGTAGTTTGCTTGCCTAAGGTTTGTCTTGGGCAGCAGCTTTCCAACTCATAAGAAGATGATCATTGCGTTGTGTGTGCTAGCAGTTGTCGCGGCTTTTGTCTTCGTCGCTTGGTATCCGCGTTTGGCTGGCATTGAGGGTCATTTTCGGAGATATGCAGAATTTCGGCGCGAAGTCTTTCTGAACAAACTCCTCGTTTCCGGGGGTGTAGATTGCGTCATTGGCAATTGTAAACCCTGCACCATAGTTTCCTTCATGAGGGGTTAGCCATAAGCTGCCGCGGTTAAAGTCGATTGCATACCGGAAGGGACGGAACATGGTGGCGCCGATGATACCATCACGGTCATGGGCTTGTTGTGGGGCTTCTGGGGCAATGAAGATCGGAATGTTCCTGAAGATCAAGCGGCCGAAACGAACGAGGCCAAAATAGAGAACGCCTTTGTTTTCCTCAAGAAGGGCAGGGCGTTCCCGTTCACTGGTTGCTTGCTCAAATTGCTTTTTATCCCAGAAAACAATCCCGCCGGGATACCCTATGTCGAGTAAGAGTTTTTTGGGCGTTTTCCGCATTTCCCATGGCAGGCGGGACCGATGAACCAGATATGGTGCGCCGTCATCCATGAACAGGTGGTGGCGATACCGGTACAGGTGGCCGATCTTCGTACCGTTGGGGTAGAGGGTCATGATTTTTGCGACAGAGTCGATTTCTACAACATAGGCCTCAAAGAAATCACGGCCAAGGATGCCATCAATATTGGCGGAAAGAGCATCCGAAATGTCATGGCGATGTCGAATGAAGATTGTGTCATTGCTGGCATAGGAAAAACCATCGGCCTGAAAGTCGATTTTGGGCAGTTTGTTGCCAGAGGTTGAGGTTTTGAATGCCGGGAAGCTTACGTCGATCGTGTCATCCAGCGGCAGGGAATCGGCCTGCAAGTGGTTGCTTTCAAAAAGGATGGAGATTGATGCGCCCGTATCCAGCAGCATCCTGACAGGCTGGCCCTTCACGTTGAAGGTTACATGCAGGCGGTTGTCTTTAATGTCGATAGGCATACGGATCAGCGCAAGATCTTCAATCTCGTCATCAGCACTGCTTGGCTGCAAAGCGAAAATGAAGATGGCGCTCATAGCCAGTAAGGCTAAGTGCAGGCCAAAGGTCTTGTATGCTCTATTTTTACTCATTCCTTCTATCCACATTGTTATATTATAGCAAAAATCCTCCCCGGAAAAAAGTCAACTAAAGCTATATATAGGTATGATTGTATCTATTACACGGCATATAAAGCGTTAACGGCCATAAAAATTCCAAAAAACATGAAATTTCCGCGCTTTCGGGCTTTCGTTCTTTCCGGTTTTTGTGCATTGTGCGGCGCTGTTTTAGGTATATGGGTGCCCCGGCGTTTGATTGGGGCACAGCTTTTATGAATACGGATTTGGAACATGTTGGAAAAGACCTATTCCCCGGCGGATATTGAAGGCAAATGGTACGAACATTGGGAGACCTCGGGCGCATTCGAATGCGGCCAGCGTGAGGATGCCGAGCCGTACGTCATTGTGATGCCGCCGCCGAACGTGACAGGCAATCTCCACATGGGTCACGCACTCGACAATAGCCTTCAGGATGTGTTGGTGCGCTTTGAACGCCTGCGCGGCAAGGACGTGTTGTGGCAGCCTGGTACGGACCACGCTGGCATCGCAACCCAAATGGTTGTCGAGCGCCAGATGGACGCTGAAGGCGGGCCGACGCGCAAGGAAATGGGCCGTGACGCGTTTCTTGAGCGCGTTTGGAAATGGAAAGCTGAATCCGGTGGTGCCATTACCCGCCAGCTTCGCCGTTTGGGCGCATCCTGTGATTGGTCCCGTGAGGCATTCACGATGGATGAGCCACGCTCCGCTGCTGTGCGCAAGAAGTTCGTCCAGCTTTATAAGGAAGGGCTGCTCTACAAGTCTCAGCGCCTTGTAAACTGGGACCCCAAGCTTAAGACTGCGATTTCAGATCTGGAAGTTGAGCAAAAAGAAGTTGATGGAAACTTCTGGCATTTCCACTATCCGATCGATGGTGAAGAGGGGCGCTTTATTGAAATCGCAACTACCCGGCCAGAGACCATGTTGGGTGATACTGCCGTTGCCGTTCATCCTGAGGATGAGCGCTACAAGGATCTGATCGGCAAACATGTGAAGCTGCCACTTGTTGGGCGCCTGATCCGCATCGTTGGCGACGAACATGCCGATCCTGAGCAAGGCACGGGCGCGCTCAAAGTAACGCCAGCGCACGATTTCAATGACTTTGAAATTGGCAAGCGCCATGACCTTGAGATGATCAACATCTTTGATGAGAACGCCTGCGTAAACGACAATGCGCCGGAGAAATACCGCGGTATGGACCGGTTCGAAGCCCGGAAAGCAATCGTGGCGGACATGGACGCTGCAGGCTTCCTGGTGAAGGTGGAGCCGCACAAGCATATGGTGCCCTATGGTGACCGTGGCGGTGTGGTGATTGAACCGTGGTTGACAGACCAGTGGTATGTGGACGCGGAGACACTGGCCAAGCCAGCGATCGAAGCGGTTGAAACCGGCAAAACCAACTTCATCCCAAAAAACTGGGAAAAGACCTACTTTGAATGGATGCGCAATATCCAGCCTTGGTGTG
>JABXIV010000248.1 GCA_013372925.1 Alphaproteobacteria bacterium | reverse complement strand
ATGAAGGGAAGAAAGAAACCTGCGGGATACTATGACAGACCTGAATTTCACACATTTTGTCGGGATCGACTGGACGGGTGCCAAAGGCAAGCGTCATGCGGGGCTTGCTGTTGCCTTGTGTGAAGCGGGGGATGGCGCGCCGAAAATGATGACACCGCCCCTAGGGAACCGCAGGTGGAGCAGGGCTGAGTGTGCAGACTGGATAGCAAATAAGCTGGCGCGCCGCACCGGGGAACGCGCCCTTGTGGGGATTGATTCGTCTTTTGGAATGCCGTTTTACGATGAAGGCCACTATTTGCCGGGCAAGGTGTTGCCCGATGACGCAAAGTCACTTTGGACGCATGTTGCAACAATGTGCCCTGTTGAGGCCGATTTTTACGGTGGTCCGTTCGTGGATGCGCACGCGGCCCATTATTTGCGAACTGGTGCGAAGGGCGAGTTTTATAGCCGCCGCATGCGGGTGCCAGAGCAGTTGGCGGTGGATAGCGGGGCGGGACCGTGCGAAAGCGTGTTTCATTTGATTGGCCCCAGTCAGGTTGGCATGTCGGGTCTTTCGACAATGGCGATGCTGCATCACTTGAACAAGAACGATCATATCGCCATATGGCCTTTTGACGATACTGCGAACGCGCGCGTGGTGGTCGTTGAAATATACGCGGCTGCCTTTGCTGCGATGGGCGGTCACAAAGGCAAAATACGGGATAGGCAAGCGCTGAAAACTATCCTTCAGAAGCTGGGGGCAAACCGCTTTCCGCGCCTTGGGGCCGATTTCACCGACCACGCGGCAGATGCCTGCGTGACGGCTGCTGCACTTCGGCATATCAGTCATGATCGCAAATACTGGAATCCTGCGGCACTCTCGGCTATGGTGCGCCGCACTGAGGGCTGGGTCTTCGGTATTAAGTAATGTTTGCTTCGCCTGGATGGGCCTCGGGCGAGGAGTTTAAGGATTTTGGCATGCAGATGCTGCTTGCAATTGCCGCTGGTGGTGCCGCCGGATCAGTCTCCCGGCATTTACTGTCTGGTGTGATAATGCGGACGATGGGGACAGGGTTTCCCTATGGCACCTTTGTGGTCAATGTGATGGGGAGCCTGATTATGGGGTTCCTGATTACTATGTTTGCGCACAAATTGCAGGTGACGCAGGAGCTCCGCGGTTTTCTGGCTGTTGGATTTCTTGGCAGTTTTACCACCTTTTCCGCTTTCTCGCTGGAAACGGTGATGTTGGTGCAGCGGGGTGATTGGGGCAGTGCCGGGCTGTATGCTTTCAGCTCCGTCATGCTGGGTGTTACGGGTCTTTTTGCAGGTATTTGGCTTGGGCGAATATTGATATGAGTAATGTAAAGAACATCACCGTTAAAAAGGATGATGAAGGAATTCGGATCGACCGCTGGTTCAAGCGCCATTTCCCTGACATTCCTTTCGGCAAACTTCAGAAGAAGATGCGCAAGGGCGAGATCAGGCTTGATGGCAAGCGTGTGAAAGGCCCGGAACGGGTTGAGCCCGGCCAGGTGGTACGTGTGCCGCCCATGGGAGATTTGCCTGAAAAGCCCAAACGGGAAGCCAAGCCACGCCTCAGCGAAAAAGAAATCGCTGAAGTGCAAAGCTGGGTGCTCTATAAAGACGACGCCGTAATCGCCATCAACAAGCCAGCAGGGTTGCCCACCCAGGGCGGCACCGGGCAGAGCCGCCATCTGGATGGCCTTCTGGATGCACTGCGGTTTGGATCAGAACACAGGCCGCGCCTAGTGCACCGGCTTGATAAAGATACATCCGGTGTCTTGCTGTTGGGGCGCACGCCGAATGCTGCCGCCGCACTGGCGAATGCCTTCAAGACCAAAGAGACCGACAAACGTTACTGGGCGCTGGTAAAAGGCTGCCCCAAGCAGCGTGATGGCCGGATCATCTTGAATATGAGCAAAGCCCCGATCAAGGGGAACGAACGTATGGTGGTAGACCCCGACGGCCAGCATTCGCTGACCGACTATGCGGTGGTGGATAGCGCCGGGCAGGAGGCCGCCTGGCTTGCGCTTAAGCCACACACAGGGCGCACGCACCAGCTTCGGCTGCACTGTGCGGAAATGGGCCATCCAATCGTGGGTGACGGTAAATACGGCGGGGCAGAGGCCTTCCTTTCCGGCTCCATTTCAAAGAAACTGCATCTCCATAGCCATACGGTGCGGTTCCCGCACCCTGATGGGGGCCGCGCAAGCGTTACAGCGCCGCTGCCGCCCCATATGGCCGCAAGCTTCGAGATGCTAGGCTTTGACACAGGCGAATACGAAGATCCGCTGCTGGAGGACGGTGTATGACCGCCGTAAACAGGCTGGTGATCTTCGACTGCGACGGAACATTGGTAGACAGCCAGCACATGATTGTGGGCACGATGCACGACACGTTCGAAGAACTTGGCCTGCCTGTGCTTGATGACGCTGCTGTGCGCAATATCGTGGGCCTGAGCCTTGTGGAGGCCATGGCCGCATTGTTGCCAGAGGCCGAGAGCGCTTTTCACGAAATGGCAGCTGAAAAATACAAAGCCAATTTCTACAAGCGCAGGGTGGAGCAGGCCGCTGGCCCCGATCCGCTTTATAAAGGCATCCTTGATATACTTGAAAGCCTGAACGACGATGGTTATCTGCTGGGTGTTGCTACGGGCAATAGCATGCGCGGGCTGGAGCGTGTTCTGGAAGAACATAGCATCGGCAAGCATTTTGTAACGCTGCAAACGGCGGACGGGCATCCGTCCAAGCCGCATCCATCCATGGTGCAGACAGCGATTGCAGAAGCAGGAAGCGATGCGGACGCGGCAGTTATGGTTGGCGACACCAGTTTTGATATGATGATGGCGCACAATGCCCGCTGCGGCGGTATCGGCGTTGACTGGGGCTATCATCATACGGATGAGCTTGAAGGCGCGGGCGCGGCCCATGTGGTTTCAAGCTCGTATGATATACCCGCGGTGGTGAAGGGCCTGATAGGATAAGAAGATGATACGGGACAAGCTTGAAAAAGAAGAAGCAAGCCTTGAGGCCGAAGCCATGCGCCCGCGGGCAGGGTTCCTTTGGGCCGCTGGCGTTGTCAGCATTCTTGCCGTGTTGGCCTATTTCTTTGAGGACATGATGGTGGAGCCTGACGGCAATGGTGCGCTGGCGTATGCAGTGCTGCTGGGGCTGTTGATCATGCTGGCGATGTTTCTGGTGCTGTGCTACCGCATGCCCCGCATCGGCAACCGGCTTTTGGGCTATGACGTGGCAATCATGCCTACGCGTGAAAAGGAAAAAGCCAGCTTTCAATATACGGGCGGTTTCAAGGTGGACACCGGCCTGGACGAGAAGCGCATGAGCAGCAAGCGCAAGCAAGCACGCCATAGCCGCAAGAAACTGGCCGAGACAACCCGCCAGATGCAGGCAGAGAAAACCACGACTGACAAGAAAAGTGACGCGTAACCCATGAAACGCTTTTACAAGAATGTGGCGGTGGAAGCCGCTGATACGGGCCATGTGGTGACCCTTGATGGGCGGCTGTTGAAAACGCCGGGCAAGGCCTCGCTTGTGTTGCCAACCCGCCAGCTTGCGGATGCGGTGGCAGCGGAATGGGATGCCCAAAGCGAGGACGTTCTGCCCGATACCATGCCGCAGATGCAACTTGCCAGCACGGCGATCGACCGTGTTGCGCCGCGCCATAGCGATGTGGTGCTTGAGATTGCGGCTTTCGGCGGTACAGACCTTTTGTGCTACCGGGCAGAGGAACCGCAGGAGTTGGTGGCCAAGCAGGTGAAGCAGTGGGACCCTTATCTGGCGTGGGCCCGTGAGCATCTGGGCGCAGATCTGAAAGTAACCTCCGGCATTATGCCGGTAAGCCAGGAAGATGATGCGCTGGCGGCGCTGATGCGGCACGTGGCAGGCCATGATGCGTTTGAACTGGCAGCCCTGCACAGGTTCACGAACGGATTTGGCTCGCTTGTGCTGGCGCTTGCCTATATGAAGGATTACAGTCCGCTTGAAGCGGCGTGGGAGGCCAGTATTCTGGACAGCCTGCACCAGGAAGAAGAGTGGGGCACCGATTGGGAAGCTGAGGAAAAGCGGGCAAGCCTGCACGCAGACCTTTTGGATGCTGCGGCGTTTCTTTCGCACCTGCGAAACAAAACGCTGGAAACTGTCTGATAGACAGGATAATAACAGATTAAATTTCGGCCTAAAGGGCCGTTAAGGGGCGGCGCAAGGTCGAAAATGCTGCCCTGCACAATAAACCGAGGGAAGGCGGATCTATGAAAGAAATCCTGGAGCGGTTGGAAGAAAAGCGCGCACAGGCCCGGTTGGGTGGCGGCCAGAAGCGTATCGACGCACAGCATGCCCGCGGCAAGTTGACAGCGCGGGAGCGGATCGAACTGTTGCTTGATGAGGGCAGCTTCGAAGAATACGACATGTTCGTGGAGCACCGCTGCAACGATTTCGGCATGGGCGATACCAAATTCGCGGGTGACGGCGTTGTAACCGGTTCGGGCACCATCAATGGCCGCCTTGTGTATGTATACAGCCAGGATTTCACCGTTTTTGGTGGCTCGCTTTCCGAAACCCACGCCCAGAAAATCCTCAAGGTTATGGATATGGCCATGAAGGTGGGCGCGCCTGTGATTGGCCTGAACGATAGTGGCGGTGCCCGTATCCAGGAAGGCGTTGCGGCGCTTGGCGGGTATGCGGATGTGTTCCAGAAAAATGTTCTGGCCTCAGGCGTTATTCCGCAGATTTCCATGATTATGGGCCCATGCGCTGGTGGCGCAGTCTACAGCCCGGCGATGACAGATTTCATCTTCATGGTGGAAGACACGTCCTACATGTTTGTAACCGGCCCCGATGTGGTGAAAACGGTAACAAACGAAGTGGTAACGCAGGAAGAATTGGGTGGGGCCAGTACGCACACCACGAAATCCGGCGTGGCAGATAAAGCCTTCGCGAACGACGTGGAAGCGCTTGCGCAGCTTCGCCGTTTCTATGATTTCCTGCCGCTCAATAACCGGGAAAAGCCGCCTGTTCGCCCAAGTTTCGACAGGGCCGACCGGATTGAAAAGTCGCTGGATAGCGTGATCCCGTCGAACGCCAACAAGCCATACGACATGCATGAAGTGATCACCAAGCTTGTGGACGAGGGCGATTTCTTTGAGCTGCAGCCAAACCACGCAGGCAATATCCTGATCGGCCTTGCACGCATGGACGGTGAAACCGTGGGTATTGTTGCCAACCAGCCAATGGTTCTGGCAGGCTGCCTTGATATTGACAGCAGCAAGAAAGCCGCGCGTTTCGTGCGTTTCTGTGACTGTTTCAATATTCCGATCATCACGCTTGTTGATGTGCCGGGCTTCCTGCCGGGCACGTCTCAGGAATATGGCGGCATCATCAAGCACGGCGCGAAGCTTCTGTTCGCATACGGTGAAGCCACTGTGCCAAAAATCACCATCATCACCCGCAAGGCCTATGGCGGTGCGTATGATGTGATGGCATCCAAGCACCTGCGCGGTGACCTGAACTATGCGTGGCCTACGGCGGAAATCGCTGTGATGGGTGCGAAGGGCGCGGTTGAGATCCTGTACCGCAAAGACCGTGACGACGCCGACAAGATCGCCGAGCGCACAAAAGAATATGAAGACCTGTTCGCCAACCCGTTTGTGGCTGCACAGCGCGGCTATATCGACGAGGTAATCATGCCGCACAGTACGCGTAAGCGGGTGATCACGGGCCTGAAGAAGCTGGCGAACAAGCATCTCGAGAACCCGTGGAAGAAGCACGATAACATTCCGCTTTAAGGCACTCGGGGGAGGACTTTCTGATGACGACGACACAGAAAATCGGCATCTGGGGCTGCCTGATCGTGGGCATCATCATGGTTGTGGGCACATACCTGCGCTATGGCACCGATGACCTGATCCGCTATGCGGGGGGCGTCAGCCTTCTGATGTTTGCCTTTGCTTTCTGGCTGTTCAAAAAGAACGCCGACATGATGAAAGACATCGGCAAAGACGATGAGGGCAAAAACTGATGGCCCGCCCGCTTCCCAAAGATGTTGAAGAACAGATCGCAGGCACGGCCCGCCGGGCAGAGGTGCGCTCTGTTGCCATATGGGGCTTTATCCTTGGTGGCATATTTGGCTTTGCAATTGGCGCAACCATGTTCAGCGCGGGTGGGGGCAGTATCTATTTCATGCTTGGCGCAGGCGTCATCGCCGCGCTGTGGTATCTGGCGGCTGGCCGCCGAAAAGATAAGAAGAAATAAGGGAACCGTTACATGTTCAATAAAATCCTGATTGCCAACCGGGGCGAAATCGCGTGCCGTGTGATCAAGACAGCCCGCAAGATGGGCATCAAGACGGTTGCCGTATATTCAGACGCCGATGCCGATGCGCTGCATGTGGAAATGGCGGATGAGGCCGTTCATATCGGCCCACCGGCGGCGGCGGAAAGCTATTTGATTGCAGACAAAATCCTGCAGGCTGCCATCGATACAGGTGCCGAGGCGATCCACCCGGGCTATGGCTTCCTGTCAGAGCGTGCAAGCTTTGTCGAAGCGGTCCAAAAGGCCGGTATCGCCTTTATCGGGCCAGACCCGAAAGCGATCGACGCCATGGGCGACAAGATCACGTCGAAGAAACTGGCGGCGGAAGCAGGCGTTTCCACAGTGCCGGGCCACATGGGCATCATCAAGGACGCGGAAGAAGCCGCAAAAATCTCCGCTGAAATCGGTTATCCGGTGATGCTGAAGGCATCCGCGGGCGGTGGCGGCAAGGGCATGCGCATTGCCTGGAACGATGAAGAAGCCAAGGAAGGCTTTATCTCTGCCCAGAACGAAGCCCGCACATCGTTTGCCGATGACCGGGTGTTTATCGAAAAGTTCGTTGAAGAACCGCGCCACATTGAAATCCAGGTGTTGGGCGACAAGCACGGCAACGTGATTTATCTGGGCGAGCGGGAATGTTCGATCCAGCGCCGCCACCAGAAGGTGGTTGAAGAGGCGCCGAGCCCGTTCCTTGATGAAGCAACCCGCAAGGCCATGGGCGAGCAGGCTGTGGCGCTGTCGAAAGCCGTGGATTACTGCAGCGCAGGCACGGTTGAATTCATCGTAGATAAGCACAAGAACTTCTATTTCCTTGAGATGAATACGCGCCTGCAGGTGGAGCACCCTGTGACTGAGCAGATCACGGGTGTTGACCTTGTGGAGCAGATGCTGCGCGTGGCCGCTGGCGAAAAGCTGACGATGACCCAGGCCGATGTGAAGTTGAACGGCTGGTCCATTGAAACCCGCGTGTATGCGGAAGACCCGTTCCGCGGCTTCCTGCCGTCTATCGGTCGGCTGACGCGCTATGTGCGTCCGTCTGAGGATGAGGCCGTGCGTGTGGACACTGGCGTTTATGAAGGCGCGGAAATCTCCATGTTCTATGACCCGATGATCGCCAAGCTGATCACCACGGGCAAAACGCGGGACGAAGCGATCGCGGCACAGCGCCGGGCTTTGGACGAATATTATATCCGCGGCATCGCGCACAATATTCCGTTCCTTGCTGCCCTGATGGCGCATCCGCGCTTCCAGTCGGGCGACATGACCACCAATTTCATCGCGGAAGAATATCCTGACGGTTTTGAAGGCGGGATTTTGCGGGATGAGGTGAAAGAAGCCATGATTGTGGCGGCCACCTTTATCAATGCAGTGGAAAAATCGCGCGAAACACAGATCGAAGGCCAGATTTCTGAGCCGCATGGCCCGCAGGAGCGCCCATGGGTGGTTTCTATCAACGGCGATACGGCGACAACAGGCATTCTCCCGCTTGAAGACCATGCGGAAGTGATCATCGGCAAAAAGCATGTTGAGATCGTAAGCGAATGGCAACCGGGTGATCCGGTGTTCCATGCCACGATTGACGATGTGGATTACGCGATGGAGATCGACCGCCGTCCACTTGGCGTGATGCTCACTTGTGATGGCGTTTCCATGGATATCCGCGTTCAAACCGAGCGCGCCGCAGAGCTTTATGTTCATATGCCTGAAAAGGTTGAGGCCGATACATCGAAACTGCTGCTGTGCCCAATGCCTGGCCTTGTGGTTTCCATCAATGTGGCGGAAGGCGACGAAGTGAAAGCAGGCCAGGCGCTGGCGGTTGTTGAAGCCATGAAGATGGAAAACATCCTGCGGGCCGAGCGTGACGGTGTTGTAAAGGCCGTGAACGCTGAAGCAGGCGACAGCCTTGCGGTTGACGCCGTGATCCTTGAGTTCGAATAAGCGTGGCAGGGCAGGCGCAAAACTCAAAAAACATGCTTGAAAGGCTGGTGGGCTATGATACCACCAGCCGCCTGTCGAACCTTGAGCTGATCCGCTTCATCGAAGCATACCTGCAGGATTGCGGCGTGGCCTCCACGCTTCAGTTCAATGCAGAAGGCACCAAGGCCAATCTGGTGGCAACCATTGGCCCGAATGTGCCGGGTGGTGTCGTGCTTTCCGGGCATACCGATGTCGTGCCGGTTGACGGGCAGGATTGGGCCAGTGACCCTTTCACTGTTTCAGAAAAGGATGGCAAGCTTTATGGTCGCGGCACGGCGGATATGAAGGGCTTTATCGCCTGTGCCTTGGCGGCTGTGCCGATGTTTCAGGCGGCAAACCTGAAGCGCCCCGTGCACCTGGCCTTTACCTATGACGAGGAAGTAGGCTGCCTTGGCATCCAGTCCTTGCTGCCACTCCTGAAGGACACAGTCGCCGCCCCGCGCCTTGTTGTGGTGGGGGAGCCCACAAGCATGCAGGTGGCGAATGCGCACAAGGGTCAGCATGTTTCCAAAACCCGGATTTGGGGCAGGGAGGCACATTCCAGTCGCCCGGAAGATGGGGTGAATGCGGTTGCGATTGCGGCTGAGCTGATCACCTTTGTTACGGCGCTGGCCACAAAGGCACGCATGGACGGGCCGAAGGACGAGATGTTTGACCCGCCCTACACCAGTTTTAATGTGGGCCCGATCAAGGGCGGCAGCGCCTTCAATATCATTCCGAACTACTGCGAGTTTGATTGGGAATTTCGTGCGGTGCCGACCGCTGATCCTGAAGCAATTCTGGTAGAATATAACGACTTTCTGGATGATGTGATCAACCCGCATCTGCAGGCCACATCCCCAGAATGCCGGGTGGAAAACACCGTCTGGGCTTACCTGCCGCCCCTGAAGGCAGAGCCGGGCGCAGATGCGGAAACGCTGGCGCTTATGCTTGCAGGCCGGAACGACACCACCGTGGTGGCCTTCGGTACAGAAGCCGGGCACCTGCAGTCGATCGATTTCCCGACCGTGGTGTGCGGGCCGGGGGACATTGCCCAAGCTCATAAACCCGATGAATTTATCGCCCTAAGCCAGCTTGAAGCCTGCGATGGCTTTATGAAACGCCTGGCGGATGCGCTGAAAAGCTAGGGGCGGGCATGTCTGATACTTCAAGAATTATTGCTGTTCGTGCCCGGATTTACGGCAAGGTGCAGGGTGTCTGGTATCGGGGGTGGACCGAAGAAGAAGCCAACCGCCTTGGCTTGCACGGCTGGGTCAGAAACCGGCTTGACGGGACTGTGGAAGCGCTGTTTTATGGCCGCGCCGATATGGTGGGTCTGATGCTTGAACTGTGCAAGAACGGCCCGCCAGCGGCCGATGTTGAGCGTGTTGAACAGGAACCTGCACAGGGTATTACGCCTTACCGCTTCGAGGTTAAGCCAACAGTCTAAAACGCTGATTTTAAATAGCTATTTCAAGATCATTCTCTTTTGGCTCAATAAGAAGAGCCTGAGAATTCACATTGTAGGCTGAGATCAGCAATTTCTCTCCGCTTTCGACAAAGGTAAACCTTTCAATCCCTTCGCCATTTGCGAATTGTGCGTTGTAGGTAAGCGAGAGCGTGTTGGCTTCGTCAATAGATGTCCTGAAGTTGTAGCCGGAGCGACTGGCGGCCTTGAACGCCCCCATATGGTAGCGGATTTTCTTGAGAACAGCGACAAACTTGTCCCGCGGCTGAGATGCGCGTAGTTCTTCAGATGTCAGGGTGTCATAGATCGTATCGAAGTCCTGATCATTGAATAGGGCATGAAATTCAGCGACGACGGGGCCGCTTTTTTCAAGTTTCTTCGAAAAGCCACATGCCGTCAGCGTCAATGCCAGTGTCAAAAAAAGAAGCAGGCGAAGCCGCATACCAATATCCCCATTGTCGCAAAGTTATTGTTATCTCTTTGAAATATAGGGCGACTTTTCGGGGCAATCAAGTCAGGCTAAACTTGGAAGACCGGGTGTGATTGCTCGATCTCGTCCGATACGGCCACTTCGCCTGTCTCAGTCGGCTGTGCTTCATATGGCAGCTTCTGGGTTGGCCCTTCAGGTGCTTCTTTCACCTCAAGCGTCATGGGGCGTGGTTCAAGCCCGAAAATCTCGTCAAAGGTTTCCTGAAGCACCACATCAAGGTCATCCATGGTGATCGGCAGGCCCAGATCAGCCATGGACGTCACGCCGTGTTCGGAAATGCCGCAGGGCACGATGCCTTCAAAGTGGCTCAGGTCAGGCTCCACATTGATTGCGATGCCGTGATAGGTGACCCACTGGCGTACACGTACGCCGATGGCGGCAACCTTGTCTTCGCGGCTGATACCGTTCTTGGCACCGCGTTCAACCCAAACGCCTACGCGGCCTTTCCGGCGCTCAGCCGTTACGCCAAATTTGGCGAGCGACTGGATAATCACCTCTTCAAGGCTGTAGACGAATTGGCGCACATCCTTGCCACGTTTCCGCAGGTCCAGCAGGAAATAAACCACCCGCTGGCCGGGACCGTGGTACGTATATTGCCCGCCGCGACCTGCGTCATAAACCGGGAAGCGGTCAGGGTCCACCAGATCGGCAGGGTCAGCGCTTGTGCCTGCGGTGTAAAGCGGTGGGTGCTCCAGAAGCCAGACCATCTCTGCCGCTTCGCCAGCCCGAATCGCCCGCACGCGCTCTTCCATGAAGTCCAGCGCTTCAGGGTAGGCGACCAGTTCGTCGCTGATTCGCCATTCAAGGGGCAGGTTTTCGGTCATGGTCTTGTCACTCATCTGTTGCCTTGGAGCCATTTCGCGGCCTTCATACTCTTTTTGGCAGGGTTCGCCAAGGGGGCTTTCATTTATGTGAAGGCGTTCAAGCGGCTTGATGTCGCTTCCTGTTTCGGGTTAAGGAAATGATAAGGATGCCGTGGCAAGCTGTGCCACGCAGCAGCATCTATGAGGAAGCAATGAATTTTCAAGCTGTTAACAGGGTAACCGTTGAAATCACCGTTGTGCTTGGGCGCACGCACATGCCTGTGCGGCAATTGCTGAAAATGGGCCGTGGTGCGGTGATTGATCTGGATGCCCAACATGAAGATGAATGCTGGGTATATGCGAATGGCGAGTTGATCGCCCGCGGCGAAATCATGATCGTTGGCGAAAAGATCGGGGTTTCCATCACCCGAATGATGAGCGAGCTTCAGGTCTGACCGCAGATAACACGCGGATTTCCTCACTTTTTCAGATTGTTTTAAAAACTTGTCATTTTCCGCTTGCGGGGGGCAATCTTCCTTGATAGTAAAGCGCCGACCTCGCGGCCGTGGCGGAATTGGTAGACGCGCAGCGTTGAGGTCGCT
>JABXIV010000127.1 GCA_013372925.1 Alphaproteobacteria bacterium | reverse complement strand
CCAGCCTTTTGAAGCCTGCCTATGCGCGCGGCATGCGTTTTTTTGCTGCCGAGGCATCCGATATAAAAAGCCGCGCTGGTGAGGGCCAGCGTGAGGGCGGCGTCATCGATCTTTGGATCGTGTGTCAGCGTTACGATTGCCGTGCGGTCATCTATTTTTGCGCTGGCAAGATATTCATCGGGCCAATCTTCAATAAGCTCCGCCTCGCCGAACTGGCGACTCTCGGTGAAGGCTGCGCGCGGGTCAAGCACGGAAACATCGTATCCGGTGCTTTCTGCCATGGGGGCAAGATGCTGGGCGATATGTACAGCGCCAATGATGATGAGCCATTTTTTTGGGCGCACAGGCAACAGCAGGGAAGCTGTGTCGCAGGCAAGAGACTCTTGCGGGGTATCTTCCCGGAAGTTCAGGTGGCCAGATGAAAGGTCAATCATCAGATTGCCAGCTTTTCTCAGGGCGATTGCATCCAGAAGCAGGTTGATCTGCTCTTCAAGTTTGGCGGGCAGCGCAGCGAGTTGGATCTCGATCTGCCCGCCGCAGGCAAGACCAACGCCCCAAGCTTGTTCGCTGGAAACCGTGAAGCTGAGTCTCTTGCTGCGTTCGCCATTTTTGAGCAGGGCTTCGGCTTCGGCAATCACCGTTCCTTCAACGCAGCCGCCGGATACAGAGCCCTCAAAACGCCCATCATCGGCAATTGCCATAAGGCTGCCCGCGCGCCTGGGGGCTGATCCCCAGGTTTCGATGACAACGGCAAGGGCCGTTTTCTTGCCAGCAGCCTGCCATGCGGCAATTGAACGAAATATATTTTCCATCTTTTTTGTGTCATCCTCGCCCACTAGAACGTCTTGTTAACGGTAATCAGGCTAGATGGCGTGTGCAAGGTCAACCTTTGTCTCGTGCCTATCTGGGCCGGGGCTTGATTTGAGTATCCGTGCGCAGTAAAAGCTTGGCCTGTATATTTTGCCGCGTACCGTGGCGGAGCAGTAAAGAGGGATTAAATATGGCGGCGCTATTTGCGAACCCAGCGGGGAGGAACTTCCTGGGTAATTCTGCCGAATGGTATAAAATGACCATTCTGGCCTTCCTGATCATCAACCCGATCCTGTTTTATATGGTTGACCCATATGTGGCTGGCTGGGCTCTGGTGCTTGAGTTTATCTTCACCCTGGCGATGGCGCTTAAGTGCTACCCGCTGCAGCCTGGTGGTCTTTTGGCCTTTGAGGCCGTTGCGATCGGCATGACATCACCGCATACCGTCGAGCATGAAATTCAGATGAACCTTGAGGTTATCCTGCTTCTGGTGTTCATGGTCGCCGGTATCTACTTCATGAAAAACATGCTTTTGTTCACCTTCACCAAGATTCTGGTGAAAGTGCGGAACAAGGTGATGCTTTCATTCCTGTTCTGCTTTATGGGTGCGTTCCTTTCAGCCTTCCTTGATGCGCTGACAGTAACGGCGGTGGTTATTGCGATTTCCGTTGGTTTCTACTCGATCTACCACAAGGTGGCGTCGGGTAAGGAATTCCATCATGATCACGACCACATGCATGATGCTGAGCTGGACAAGCTGAGCCACGAAGACCTGGAACAGTTCCGTGCCTTCCTGCGTAGCCTGATGATGCATGCGGCGGTGGGTACAGCGCTTGGCGGCGTTATGACACTGGTGGGTGAACCCCAGAACATCCTGATTGCCACGCAGGCAAACTGGGAATTCGTTGAATTCTTCCTGCGGATGCTACCTGTAACCCTGCCTGTACTGTTTGCGGGCCTTGCTACGTGTATCCTTCTCGAGATTACCGGCATCATGGGTTATGGCGCCAAAATCCCAGCCAAAGTGCTCAACGTGATCATCGATTATGATGCCTATCAGACTGAGCGCCGTACAGCGCGCGAAAAAGCTTCGCTGGTTGTACAGGGCATTGTTGGTGTTTGGCTGATTGTGGCGCTCCTGTTCCACTTTGCAGCCGTTGGTGTGATCGGCCTTTCCGTTATCGTGCTGGCTTCTGCCTTCACGGGCGTTACGGAAGAGCACCAGATCGGCCACGCGTTTGAAGAAGCACTACCTTTCACAGCGCTTCTGGTAGTGTTCTTCTCGATCGTTGGTGTGATCAGCGACAACAATCTGTTCAAACCTGTGACAGACTTTGTCCTTAGCCTTGATGGCCACGGTCAGATTACGGCGCTGTATATCGCGAACGGTGCTTTGTCAGCGATTTCAGATAATGTGTTTGTGGCCACGGTTTATATCAGTGAGATGACCAAGGCGCTGGCGAATGATGTGATTACACGCGATGTGTTCGACCTGATGGCTGTCGCCATCAACACAGGCACGAATATCCCAAGTGTTGCAACGCCAAACGGCCAGGCTGCGTTCCTGTTCCTGCTAACGTCTGCGCTCGCACCACTGATCCGCCTCTCCTATATGACTATGGTGAAAATGGCTCTGCCATATACCATCGTGATGTCAATTGTTGGCTACATCGGGGTATCAACCCTGCTCGAGCCAATGACGGATAAGTTGTATGAAGGGCACTATATCGAGCATCACCATGAGAAAGTTGGACAAGCTCGAGACGCTGGCGATCACTAAAAAATCGCCTGCCAAACAATAAGTTGCTTTGCGGCGCTCGCGACAAAATGGTTGCGGGCGCCGTTTTTTATGACTAGCATTGTCTCATATTGCTAATCTTTAGTGCTTGTGCAGGGTATTCCTAAGGGGGGAATGGTATGGACGGCCGTAGTACGATCTGTTCTGAGGAACGGCCCGATGAAGTGAGCCAGCTTATTACTGGCAGGGTCAAATGGTTTGATGCCGTTAAAGGGTACGGTTTTATCGTTCCCGATGACGATGACGGCGATGTGCTTCTGCATTTTTCTGTATTGAGAGACGTGGGGCGGCGTTCTGTGCCTGAGGGTACGACTGTCGTTTGCTATGCAGTTATCCGCGATAAGGGGCGGCAGGCGACGGAGGTACAGTCTCTGGACTTGTCGACCGCCGTGGCACCGGAAGACCTTGGTCGCTCTTCCTTCTCGCATCCTGGTATGGAAATCGATGTAGCTCCGGATTTTGAAGATGTGGTGGTTAAATGGTTTAACCGCACGAAGGGATATGGTTTCGTCTCACGCGGAGAGGGCACGCAGGATATTTTTGTTCACATCGAAACGCTTCGGCGCGCCGGTTTGACAGACCTTGAGCCCAGCCAGGAAGTGCGTGTGCGTATCGGCACTGGCGAGCGAGGGCCTCTTGTGGCGCAGATCGCGCTGCCAGGTGACGCCTAAGCGATGGGCTTGAAGAGTAATTCCGCGAAAATAATGATGCGGCAGGAACGGGCATTCATTGCGCTGTTCCTGTCTTTTTTTCTGTTCTGGGCATGTGCGGTGCCTGCCTCAGGGGCTGGCATAGAAACAGCCACTGTAGAGACTGCCAAGGATACCTACGAATTCGGCGTTGAGCTTGCTCTGACCGATGAGGCTCGCGCCAAAGGGCTGATGTTTAGGCGGGAACTGGCCCCCGATAAGGGCATGCTGTTTATCTTCCAGGACGTTGAGCGACGCTCCTTCTGGATGAAAAACACCTATATTCCGCTGGATATTATCTTCATTCGCAAGAATGGCCAAATTGCTAATATCGTTGAAAATGCGGAGCCTGAAACACTTACCTCAAGACCTTCAAGGGGGCGTGTGGTTGCCGTGCTGGAGATTGCGGGCGGGCGCGCGGCCGAGCTTGGCATCAAGCCGGGTGATGTGGTGAGACACGTTTTGCTGGGCAACGCTGGCGATCAATAAATGACGACGGGACCGCGCAAAGCAACGCCGGAAATGGTGGCAGCCGCCAATCCGCCACCCGGGTTCGGTGCGATTTTATCTAACAGCCCATTCGGTTGGGAAAATGGCCCGATTTTCGAGAAAAAAAGTGATAAAGGCAGGGTGCGTGGCTTTCGCGTTGCCGACCGTCATATCAATGCCGGTGGCGCCTGCCATGGCGGCATGGTGATGACATTTGCGGATATTCTGCTGGCGACAGCGGTCTTCGACGTGGCCGATCCGCCTTTTGTAACCGTGCGCCTGACGACTGATTTTATCGGCCCGGCCTTTAAGGGTGAGTGGCTGGAGGGTAGGGCAGTGGTTACGGGCGTTGATGGCTCATTGGTGGCTGTTACAGGTACTATGGAGGCTGAAGGCAGGCCAGTTGCCAGTGTGAGCGGCCTGTTCAAAATCGTCAGGCCACGGGCTAAAGACAAAGAAGTATAGTTGGAGGGCAGAATGATCCGCAAAATGTATGAAGGTTTCCTGGGGGACTGGGAACTAGAACCGGATGCCTCCCATTATGGTCAGGGCGATGCACCAACTTCTGGCGGTTATTCTATCACTGAAGGCCGTGAGGGGCTTCAGTTCGTGATCCAGTGGCAAGATCACGCCGGGGAAAACCATTCGTTCAGTTTCTCTGGGGTGCCGGATGGCGAAGCGCGGCCATTTGCAGGAGATGATTTGATCGACTCGATGTCTGTTTCTGCGCCCAGCTCGGAAGAGCTTACAAGCCGGGCCTTTTATCAAGGCCGGGAACTGATGGTTGCGAAGCGCATGCTGATCGAAGATGGCGCCATAATGGAAGTGACGCAATCAGTGCTGTTGCCCGATGGGTCCATGCCTGCGAATGTTGCACGATACAGGAGAAAACTGCATTCCTGATCTATGAGAAATCACTCTAGTCTGTCTTTTGAACTTTTTTTGAATTTTCCACTTGCATTCAAAATCTCCAAACATTAGAAAGCGCGGGCGTCGGGGAGTGGCGCAGCCTGGTAGCGCACCTGTTTTGGGTACAGGGGGTCGCAAGTTCGAATCTTGTCTCCCCGACCATTTCTCTCCATACCAGGAGGAGAAAAGAAAGAGGCCTCAGCCCGTATCGGCTGGGCCTCTTTTTTCTTGGGGAAAATGGCTGCTGCCGGTAGCATATTTCCCTGTTCCCTTTCCCGATTGTTTGGGATAGGGTGCGGCTCCGCCAGCGGCCTATTGCTGGTGAATGATTTGATCTGCCATCCAAGCCGGGTGGCGTTGGTGAACCAATGGGGCTGAATGATGAAGGCACGTATTTACCAACCTGTAAAAAACGCTATGCAGTCAGGTACAGCGAATACGCATCACTGGATGCTGGAATTCGAACCTGAAGCAGCGCGCCACATCGATCCTTTGATGGGCTGGACCAGTTCAAGCGACATGCGGAGCCAGGTTCGCATGAAGTTCGAGACTCAGGAAGAAGCTGAAGCTTATGCTCAGCGGAACGGCCTGCCATACGAAGTGCTGCCAACGCACAAGAAAAAGCGGCACATCCAGGCTTACGCCGACAACTTCAAGTAAGCTTTTCTCAAGATCGCGGTCCCGTAGCTCAACTGGATAGAGCAGCTGACTTCT
>JABXIV010000280.1 GCA_013372925.1 Alphaproteobacteria bacterium | reverse complement strand
GCGAAATTGTCGAGAAACTGTTCCTTGAACATTTCTGCGGACGACTCGATCACCCGGACAAGTCCGCGTCGGCTTGCTTCAATGATATTGATATCGCGGTAGCTCCGCAACGTGGCATACATCAGCGTGAAGAGCTTGGTCGCCGAGAGATCTGTCTTTTCTTTATAGTCATTGATGTCATAGCGCACGATCACGTCGCGTTCAGGTGCCTGTCCGGGTTGGCCCGTACGCAAAATAATCCGCACCATGGAATTGTGGAGCTCGTTGCGAATGTGATCGACAAGCTTCAATCCAGCATCATCGCTTTCCATCACAACATCCAGCAAGATAACTGCTATGTCTTTTTGTTCTGCGAGGATACGCCGTGCAGCAGCACCTGACTGCGCTTCAAAGAACTCAAGCGCTCTGTCATCAAATTCGAAACCCTTCAGCGCTAGCTTGGTCGCCACATGCACATCCGGCTCGTCATCAACAATCAGTATTTTCCAGAATTGGTGTCGAAAGCTAGACCCATCGCCGTCATCATCGCCGGCGGCAGAGCATGGCTCTTCGTCGTCTTCAATCACCAGGAATTCATCGTCCATCCGGTTTCTCCGTCATGTTGTGACACGGCTAGATGGCTCCCAACACATCTGCCGCTATGCACTCAGTACGACCCCGAATTTCCAAACGTAGGGTTAGCTTTGCACAAACCCTTTTATGATCAGTTAATCACCCTCATCTGGCGTCACGCCATAGCGGCTAATCATGAATTTTGCGGTAAACACCCACATGCATGAAAAACCGATCAATATCCTTCCCGTTTTCAGCCATCGGAATATAAAGCACGGATACCTGAAGATGGCTCTTCTCATCCGAAAGACTGTTGGCGAATGTTGTAACCGGCTCCCGGTCCCTGATCGCTTTTGTCATGCTGGCAAGAATCCGTTGCCCGATCTGGGATGAGGGGTGTTCGAAAACACTTTTCCCCGTCATCTCACCATAGAAGCTGACGACATTCGTGCCCATCAGTTGAACGGTTATGTCTTCAATCACACCTGCCGGATCAAAAACCGGCGCCATAAAGCAGATATCAGGCAGAACATCCTTGAGTTCAGAAGGCACGACATCAGAGCGGCGCGGCAATCGCTTGCCTTTGGTCTTGTCCTCGAAGTATCGCAGCACGCGGTCAATATCGGCAAATCTTGCTCGGTATTCCTTTGTATCGACAAAGCACCACTCCGCGAGCCCGCCCCGGACATGATCAACAACCACTTCGCTTTTCTCAAACGATGATATCTGCATTCTCCTATCCCTTCAGGGAGTATAATACGCTCTCAAGCTCTCTCAAAGGTTAACTTTTTGAGGGCACTTCAGGCGATCCAGCAATGGCTGACCCGAATATCCTTTCACCGCACAAATTCGGCATCTCGGCTGATTGGCATTGACCCATTCATCCCCTTGCGCCCTAATGCCTTCCAGAAGAGGAAAGATGCACGCCACAGGTATGGGGGAAGCCTGTGGGAAACAGCATCCGATAAACAAGGGGAAAGAAATGTCCGAGGGAGACAAGGACCTCAACACAACATCCGTAAAGGACGTGAAGCAGCTTGGTATCTTCGCCGCGATTGCCAGCCTGTCATATGTGTTCTGGATTTGCGGCGGCATGGAAATGGTGGAACGTCTGGCTTATTACGGCACGCGCCAAAGTACGGGCCTTTACGTAACAGCACCAACGTCCGAAGGTGGGCTTGGCCTCACGGAAACAGACCTTGGGATCATCTTCCTGATCTGGGCGATTGTTCAAACATTTGTACCTGTGATCACCGGCGGCATTTCTGACCGTTTCGGCTACAAAGAGACCATCTTTGCTTCCACTATCTTCAAGATTCTCGGCTATGTTTTGATGGGCCTGTTTCCCAGCTTCTGGGGTTTTTCCATCGGCGCCATCGTGCTGGCTTTCGGCACGGGTATTTTCAAGCCCGGCATTCAGGGTACAATTTCCAAGGCTACGAACCGAACCAACAGTTCGATCGCCTGGGGTGTCTTCTACCAAACCGTGAATATCGGCGGGGCCCTGGGGCCGATGGTAGCGGTCTACCTGCGCCAGCTTTCCTGGGACTATCTGTTCTTTGCCTGTGCGGCCATTATCTCGCTGAACTTCCTGTTGCTCGCCACCTACAAGGAACCAGACAAGGAAGAACGCCTCGCCCGGCGCGCCAAGGTAAAAAGCGGTGAAATAAAGGAAGAGAGCCTGGCCGTTGAAAGCCTGAAAGAACTCTCCAATCCTGTACTCCTTTGGTATGTGGTGCTGTTCTCCGGTTTCTGGTTCATGCTCTACACCTTCTGGGACGTGGCCCCGCTCTTCTTCCGCGACTGGGTGGACACCTCCGCCATGGTTGGGCAGATTTTCGGTGAAGGCGGCACGAGCAATGGTTTCTGGAAGTTCTTCTGGGGCATGAGCAGCGACGGGACAGAGATCAAACCCGAAGGCCTTGTGAACCTGAATTCAATCCTGATCATGTTCATCTGTTTCGCGGTAGCGGGCTACAGCGCAAAACTGCGTGCGACGAGCTCAATGGCGATCGGTACATTCCTCGCCTCGGCGGCACTCCTTACCTTTGGCAGCGTGAATTTTGCCTGGTTTATTGTAGCCGCTATTGTGATCTTCTCGTTCGGCGAGATGCTTTCAAGCCCCAAATCCAGTGAATATCTGGCGAACATTGCCCCAAGGGAAAAGAAAGCCATGTACCTTGGCTTCACCCAGTTGCCACTTGGCTTTGGTTGGGTTGCCGAAAGCTTCTTCGGCCCATATCTGTATGGTCAGTTCTCTTCCAAAGAGCAAATTTCCCGGTTGGAACTTGCCAATAGCGGCATGGACGCCACAGAAATCGCATCGATTCCGGGTGGCGAAGCCTTCATGAAACTTCAGGAGGTCACAGGCATGACAGCGGATGCGCTGACAGCCCAACTGTATGCCGCTAACAGCGTTGGCACTGTCTGGTATGTGATGGGCACTGTTGGCCTGATTTCATGCCTGGGCATGGTTGCCTACGGCAAGTGGACATACAAGATTGCCATGATGGAAGAGCAAAACAGCACACCCCGCCCAGAGGCAACACCCGCTGAATAATACCAGAATAAAACCATAAAAGAAGGCCGTAGCAAACGCTGCGGCCTTCTTTTATGTGCCTTGGCTTTATATAAAAAAAGGGACATGCCACCCCCATCGTAGCACGCCCCAATTCAGTTTGCCGATCACCAATCGACTAAGTTTCACCATGCCCGTTAAGGTGAAAACAGGCCACCTAGAAAAAATTTAGGTGCCGGCCAATGCTTCTATGGCTGACGTTTAAGACATACCCATGACAGGTGCTTGAAACCTTATGGTCAGCCCAGTTTCCCGACTGGATCATCAAGGTTTTCTGGCGGCACTGTAAACCAGGCTGGGCCGCTTTCCGTCATGTGAATGCAGTCCTCAAGGCGCACGCCAAATTCGCCAAAGATATAGATTCCGGGCTCGTTCGAGAAACACATGCCCGGTGCCAGCTTGGTTTTTTCGCCGTGCACGAAATTCACGCTTTCATGCCCGTCCATGCCGATGCCGTGGCCTGTACGGTGGCTAAGGCCCGGCGTTCTATAACCAGGGCCAAAACCCAGGCTTTCATAGTAAGCACGCACAGCGTCATCAACCGCGCCCGCGGGGGTGCCAAGCTGGGCTTTTTCAAAGGCGATCTGCTGGCCGCGACGAACCGCATTCCACACATCGCGTTGGCGTTTCGTTGGTTCCCCAAAAACAAAAGTGCGGGAAATATCGCTTTGGTAGCCATGAACATTGCAGCCGCAATCCATCAAGACGATATCGCCTTCCTTAAGCGTTTGTGGTTGGCCACTGCCATGCGGGTAGGCGCTGGCTTCACCAAGCAGCGCCATATTCCATATACCCTTGCCGCCAAGTGCACTTTGGGCCGACGCCATCAGGGCTTTGATATCGCCCGGTGTCATGCCCGCCTCCAGACCGCCCCAAACATGGGCGTAAGCCTGAAGCGTCACCTCATTGGCTTTTTTCATCAACGCAATTTCATGGGCCGATTTGAACATGCGGCACCCAAGCGTTACATCAAGGGCTGACGTGATTTCAAAATTCGGCGCCGCTTTTTTAAGGCCTTCAACCACAAAATAACGCACCGTATCCTCAAGCCCGACCCGCCCAGCTTTAAGGCCGCGATCCTTCAGGATGCCCGCCACCCGTTCAAACGGATTTTCATGCTCGTTCCAGGTGCGAACGTCGTCCCCGAAGGTCATGCTTTCACGCACGCTTGGTTCTTCGAAATAGGGGGTGACCACTGCGATTTCGCCCTCGCGCGGGATGATCACAGCTGTCAGTCGTTCACTGCGCCACCAGCTGATGCCGGTGAAATAAAGCATGGCTGAACCGGGCTCGAGCAGAATGGCATCAAGGCCAAACTCTGCCATCAGTTGCTGCGCCTTTGCCACCCGGGCCTGCCGTTCGGCAACTCCGATGGGCGACACATCTTTTGTGATGTCTGTAAGGGCTGGCTTAGTGCTGCCATCCGCAGCAAGCACTGAAGGTACCAGCGCAGCGGCACCCATACTCGCGCCCGCAAGTTTGAAGAAATCTCGTCTTTGCATCGTCATTTCGCGCTGCCTTTTCGCTTTATTGTTTGTAGACCACGCCGTCTTTCATCACGAAGGTTACAGCTTCTGTGGTGCTGATGTCTTCAATGGGGTTCCCCTTCACAGCAACAATATCGGCCAGATACCCTTCACGAAGGACGCCAAGCTCTGTCTCACGCTTCATCAGGGTTGCCGAATTGATTGTGGCCGCCTGCAGTGCCTGCATCGGGGTCATGCCAAACTGCACCATGCGGGAAAACTGCTTGCCGTTGTCGCCGTGGGGATAGATGGCAGCATCTGAACCGAAAACCATTTTCACACCAGCCTTTGCAGCCTTGGTAAAGCTTTCGCGCTGGCGCACAGAAACCTGACGTTCCTTGTTGATATTCTCTTCTGGTACGCCGTTTTCCTTGCCATATGTCAGCGTGTATTCGGTGTTGTAGATATCCAGTGACAGGAAGGTACCGAACTTTTTCGCAAGCTCCACGCCTTCATCATCCAGGAAGCTGACATGCTCAATCGAATCGATGCCAGCAACGATGGCGGCCTTGATGCCGTCTGTGCCATGCGCATGTGCGGCAATTACAAGACCACGACGGTGTGCTTCTTCCGCGGCGGCCTTTAATTCTTCAAGCGAATATTGCTGGATGCCAACCTTGGTGCCTTTGGAGAACACACCACCAGTCGCGCAAATTTTGATCGCGTTGGCGCCGTATTTGATGTTTTCACGAACCTTCTGGCGCACGGCCCATGGGCCATCGGCTACGCCTTCTGCCACATCCTTTTTCTGGGGCGCGGAGAAATTATTGTCACAGTGGCCACCTGTGATCGAAAGCGCCGGACCAACAGCGTATATACGCGGCCCGATAATATCACCCGCGTTCACACCGTCGCGTACGCCGATCACGGAATAGCCTTCCGCGCCCAGATCACGAACCGTTGTGAAACCAGCCATCAGGGTACGGCGAGCGTTCTTCACTGCCACCACGGTCTGCCGCGGCACGGAAAAGCCCATGCTGTCAAAAAACGGTGTTTCCGGGCCACTTGAAAGATGCACATGCATATCCATGAAACCCGGCATGATTGTCTGTCCTTCAAGCGCGACGATCTCAGCCCCCTCCGGCACATCAAGCCTGCCTTGACGCCCGATCACCACGATCCGGTTATCCCGAACAATAATAGCTGGCTTTTCAATCAGCTTGCCTTCAGCCACATCCACCATGGCATCGGCTGTAAGATAGATTTCCTTGGCACTGGCCGTAAATGACACTGCAAGGAACGACAAAACAAATAACACTACACGCATATTTTCCTCCCGGGGGCGACATCATCAATGTGAGGTCCGATTTTGTCCGGTGAGCCTACGGTCTATCTGTTTCCTTGTCCATGACAATGGAACACCGACGGAAATTGCGTGGCGCATAAAAAAAACCGGCGACCATCAGGCCGCCGGTTTCTTGTTTCATTCTGGACAATCAGCCCTTCAGGATACTGCTTTCACAGCCTTTTCAAATTCCTCCAGCGCGTGCTGGAACTGATTGAATGACTTATCAACATACAGAAGCACTTCATCCACATACCCGTCGGTCGAGGCTGACCAGACACGGTTGATATAGCGTTCACCCGCCGCAAAGCTGGACATAATGTCAGCATAGGCCTGCAGGCCGAAAATATGCTTCATACTGTCACGTGCATCAGCAAACCGGTTCAGGTCTTCCCGCAGCAAACGGTCAATCTCGAACCGCATGTCATAGGTTGGCACCTTGTCCTTGCGGCCGTGAATGTCCTCAAGGTTTTTAAGGATGTTTTTCAGGCTGCTTTCAAGTTCGCCCCTGTGGTGCGCAAGCTTCGTTGAATCTTTCGCCTCAGCCGCTTCCGCGCGCTTCAGAAGCACTACGCCAACAACACCCACAACCATCACCGGAATGAAGACCACCCAGTCCATCGCAAGTTTGTCGAGGGACGCAAGGAAAGCACCAGCGAGGAAGGAAAGCATGACCAATAGATAAGCTACTGTTTTCATCTGTCTTCTCCCCTTTAGGACGCCGAAGCGATCATGTAGCCGGCATAGCCGACACCCACGAGCGCCTCACCAACGATCAAACCAGCCGCAATAGGAATACCCTTGTTGTCTGACCAGTCATGGCCCTTCTTGCGGTCGGAAATTTCACGCAGCAGCGTACCGATTGAATAGGTCAGCACCACATTGAACGGCAGGTAAAAACCAAGCCCCACTGTAATGCCAAGGCCGGTCTGTACAGCCGAAAGAAGCGCACCAAGAAGCGCACCCGCAATGTATTTTTCGGTTGGTACATCGCCGCCCATGATACCATTCACCATGGAAGCCAGCGCCTGCCCTTGCGGTGCCGGAAGCTGGTCTGACCCAAGGCCATAAGCTTCATGAAGCACGAAGATCAGCACGATGATTACGATCGGGCCAAGCCACGCACCGAAGAACTGCCCCATCTGCTGCATGCGTGGTGTTGCACCCACCAAGTAGCCTGTCTTCAGGTCAAGCATCAGGTCGGTCGCCTGGCTCATAGCCACACAGGTTGCGGCACCCACGGTAACCGCAGCCACAATCGCCTGCGTTGTTTCCATGCCCCCAAAGCTTTGCGTGATGATAATCAACAGCGTAACGGCAATCAGCGTCATACCCGAAAGCGGTGACCAGTTGGTCCGGCCAATGGCTTCAGAGAGGATAATCCCCGCCATCCAGATCCACAGCGTGCCCAACACCGCCATCATCAAACCACGGATGATACCGGTCTGCTCTGCCGATGTAATTGCCATCACCGCCAGAAGGATCGCTGCGCCAACGATACCGACATAGAGAAGTTTGATCGGCATTTCATCACGGCTCATGGCGCTTTCAACCTTCGCGGATGATTGCATCGAGGCAACAGCCGATTTGATCAGCGGCAACGCGAAGGCAACACCAATCACCGCGCCACCAATCAGCATGCCAATGCCGGTTGGGCGGAACAGTGCAAGGCGCAGATCACTTGGGTTGCTGATATCCACACCCATCACAGGCATATCAAACCAGTTCAACAGAGGCGCCAGTACGAAATAGCAGACATAGCCACCGATGATGAAGGCCACACCGCCACGACCAGCGATATAGCCCACCCCAATGGTCATCAGGGACAGATAGAAAGTGCCGTTAAAGAACCCCGGCAGGCCAAGCTGATCGAAAAGCGCCCAGTTTTCATGGCCCGTAGACAGGCTAACCACATGGGCCGCGCCTGAAACCAGCATGGCAATGAGAAGAAGCTTTGCCTTCTCGATCCCCGCGCCCGGTGATTTCAAAATGGTGGCAACCGCCACGCCGCCCGGATAGGTCAGGCGTTCGAAATCAATCATCTGCTTCCGAAGCGGGATGATGAAGGCGATCCCGAGGAATGCGCCCGCAATCGCGCCGAATGTCAGCACATAGGGATTAAATTCCGTTCCGTACCCAAGGATGAAAATCGCTGGAACCGAAAACATCATGCCTGATGACGCGCCGTTTACGGCACTTGCCACCGTTTGGGTGACGTTGTTTTCAACAATAGACCGGCGACGCAGAATACCCCGCAGGATACCAAAGCCCAGAATGGCCGCCAGTTCAGATCCTTCAATGGAAAAACCAAGTTTGAGTGACGCGAAGCCAATTGCGAGCGCAATGATTACGCCCAGAAAATAGCCCACGAGCACTGCTTGTGGTGAAAGCTCAGGGTATGCGCCGCGTGTAATCGGCCCCTGGCTCACAGCAGTTTCTTGAGACACCTTTACCTCTCCCCCCTCAGGTCATTCCCTGAGATATTCGATTCTTTTTTGTCAGCCCTGCGCCTTCATTTGCTTGCCAGCCGCGCAAAACCAGCCTAGCAGTATCACAAGAGGCGCGGCCAAGCGACCCAAACAATAGATTGACAGCAAATGACGACCAAACCTGACACAACCAATAGCACGGGAGTTGACCCCCAGTGGCTTCGTGAACGCCTGAAGCGCCACTTCAGCGAACTGGCGAGACTTGCCTTACCGGCCGTTGCCATGCGTATTGGCATCTTCGGGCTGGCAATGGTGGATACGGCCATGGTGGGCCATTATGCGACCGAACACCTGGCGTGGCTCAATTTGGCGAACCAGTCGGTGATCATGTTTGCTCTTGTGGTGGGTCTTGGGCTTCTGGGCGGCATCACAGTCTTTACCGCAAACGCCATCGGCGCGGACGACAAACGCGAAGCCGGCCGCGTATGGCGGCGTAATATCCCGTTCACGGGAATGGTTGGCTTGTTGTTGATGGTCAGTATCTGGCCTGCGGAATTCTGGCTCACACTGCTGGGGCAACCGCCAGAGAAAGCCCTACAGGGTGGCAAGCTGATCCAGATTCTCGCGCTTGGCCTGCCGGCCCATATGCTTTTCGTGTGCAACACCATGTTCCTTGAAGGCATCAAGCGGGCAGAAGTGGGCTTTTACCTGATGGTGGGTGCCAACATCGTCAACCTGATCCTGAATTACATGTTGATTTTCGGCCACTATGGCATGCCTGAGATGGGGGCCGCAGGGTCTGCCTGGGCATCAACAGGTGTGCGCTGGTTCATGGCCATCAGCTCACTCGGCTATGTTTGGTTTGCACCCAGCGTTCGGGGTTTTGGCCTCAGGAAACCGCATGGCCAGAAATGGCATGAATGGCGTGACCAACGCCAGATGGGCTATGCCTCTGCCGTATCGCTGGCGGCAGAAGTTCTGGCTTTTGGTGCCCTGGCCATCTTTGCAGGCTGGCTCGGGACCGTGCCGCTTGCCGCGCACGGCGTGGTTTTCCAGGTCGTGGGAATACCTCTGATGATGTCAATCGGGATCGGTGTGGCTGCAAGCGTGCGCGTAGGCATTGCTTATTCCCGCAAGGACAAGGCCGATACGGCCCTTGCGGGTCTTTCAGGTATTATCCTGAATTTTGTCCTGACCGGCGCATTTGCCATTGGCATCTATTTCTACATTGAACCCTTGCTGGATATCTTCACCAAAGATCAGAGAATTGTTGCCCTTCTTCTGCCGCCAGTCGCCATCTATTCGATCGGCATGATGTTCGACGCCAGCCAAATGGTTGCCTCAATGATCCTGCGCGGATACCGGGAAACATGGTGGCCCACCTATCTGCAGAGTATAGCCTTTGTCGTCGTGATGCTACCTGCAAGCTATATCATGGCCTTCCCAGTCGGCCACGGCTGGACTGGGCTGATGGAAGGCCTTTTGATCGGCGTGGTGACATCATGGATCTTGCAAATGGCACGCTTTCGCCATCTGGCGCGCACGCGTTTGTGACTGGAATAATGCCGGCACAATACCTAAAAAATTTTCAGGTTTTCTTTGCCATACTTTTACCCTTTTGTGGCTATCTGATAAAAGATGGCATGGAGCCATAAGTGTTTTGAGGAGACAACGCCAAGGCTGAAGGAACGAAACATCGTGTTTCACAAGCTACACACGTTTCTAGGAAAAAGATCGCGGGCGTGCTTTGCGCTGGCAAGCCTTTTTGCCATGCCTTTTGTCTCCCTTCCCGCAACTGCCACTCAGGGCCTCAGCTTCACTGATCGCTTCAACAACGCCATTGATGCCGTCCAGGCGGGGATCGACATCTTCTGGCCCGGTGATTTTGATTCCGAAAATATCAATGCCCAAGTCGGCATGGGCTTTGGCTGGACGCCGGATTACCTGGGGTCCAACAGCTACCGTTTTCGGGCACTCCCTATCATCGACATCCGCTACAAGGATCTGTGGCGTATCAGCGGCAGCAAGATAAGCTATAATGTCTTCAAGCGCGGTATCTTTGAGGCTGGGCCTTTTGTAAATATCCACTTCGGCCGCAACGAGCGCACCCACAAAGCCCTGAACGGCTTGGGTGACATCGGTACTACGCTTGATCTGGGTATCTTTGCCCGCATCAAACGCGAAAGCCTGATTGTGGAACTGGATGCCCGCCGGGCTATCAGTGAAGGGCAAGGCACCGCCATCCGCCTAACAGCAGGGCACGGCATATTGCAAAAAGGCAATCTGGCTTTGGCGTTCGCAGTACGCGGTCGGTACATGTCAAGGAAAGGCATGCAAACCAACTTCGGCATCACTGAAAGGCAAGCCGCCAATTCCCTGATGGGATATGAACCTTTCCGTGCCGGCGCCGGTCTTTCCGAAGCATCAGCAAACCTTGTTGGCGCATACCGGGTAACGGAGAAATTCCGTGTGATGGGCCTGATGTCCGTTGGGCATTTGTTTGGTGATGCGGCCGACAGCCCAATTGTCAAAGGCCCCAATGGATCACCTGTGCAGACCTTGATGGGCCTCGGTTTCACCATGATGTTCTAGGCATTGATGCCTTGTGGCAATGTGGAACCATTCGTGCTTAAATTATCCAATCCTAAATTTTACCAATCGGGCCTATGCGCTTTTTCTCGTTATTTCTGTCTTTGATGTTTCTCTGTCATGCACCTGCGGCATTCGGGCAAGCGATTGTGCTGCGACCTGATGACGTTCTGCCGAAACTGAAAGAAGCGTCTAATGCGGCCTTTTATATCAACGGCCCGATGGTTCACGGCCTGTCGGACGAGATGGCGGCTGACTATTACCGGTTGGACGGCGTGTCCAAATACGCGCTGGCGCTGATCACGCTTCGCCTTGCCGATCGGGGCCTGATTGATCTGAACGAACCGGTCGCGAAAGCCCTGCCAGACCTGATGGACTTCAACCCGTTTGAGGTTGCTATTACCCCCAACCACCTTCTTGCTGAAACCGGCGGTTTCGCCCACGCGCCAGAGGGGTTGGGGGAAACAGCGCATACCGCGCCACTATCGTATTTCCTGATCAAGAGCCGGGGTGCCGGACAGCTGGACGATGATGATCCTGTCGGCTGGCACGTGCTCAAATCACTTCTGGAAAGAAGGTCGGGGCAATCGCTGCAAACGCTCCTCCTACAAGAGGTATTATCCCCTCTTGGCATTGCTGACCAAAGCATGCTGACGGGAACGCAGGAGCCCTACTGGCACACACCATTGTCGAGCGCCCGCATACAGGGCATGGCCCTGCAGGCATTTTTCGAACCACTGATCCATAACCCTATCATTGACGGGAAGCCCTACCTGAAGACGGAAAGCTATAAGGAGCTCGTCAGCACGCCACTGTGGGAGATGCATCCGCTTGGGCACGCGCGCATGGCAGGCCTGAGGCTTGAGCGCATGGAGAACCACGAAATTCTGGCGATTGCGGCAACAGGTCAAAACCAGGACATCTCCATCATGGTTCTGCCGCATAGCGGGCTTGTTTTCCTGCAGCTTGGCAATCAGGGCGATGAACCTCGCTTCATGGACGCTGTACACTCAATCCTGCATGAAGAGGTTCCCCCAACCTATGACCATCAGGCCGCGATTGCCCGTGCAAGGCAGCTTGTTCCCCCCAGCGAATATGGCCGCTTCTATATCTGTGCACACACACCGTCAGATCTGGCGACAAGGATCAAGAATGTAGATACGTGCCAGATGCGGCTTCGCCCCACAGGTCGTGGTTTTGACGTAACAGCCCGAACACAAGGCTCAGGGGTAAGCTACACAGCAACAGAGGTCGCACCATTCTATTTTCAACCTGAATCCAGCGGCGAGCCCCTTGTTTTTTCAACCTACAAGGCTGGTGGCTATGCGGCTTTGGGCCAAAATTCTTTCGTGAAAGCGGGCGTGTTAGGCCAATGGCGCGGCCATATCGGTGGGTATATCCCGGTAATGCTGCTGGTGTTGCTTACCGGTGCACTTCATATAGGCAGCAAAACATCCGTCCAGTGGCGTCGCTTCGGATGGTTCTGCCTGATTGGCCCAGCGCTTGTTGGCGGTGGCCTTTATGCCGATTGGCACTGGTGGGCCAGCGTGCTTTATGAACACCAGTTGCCCGCGCTGATCACTGCGTGGCGCACAGGATTGAACCTTGGCCTGATGTTGCTTTTGGCGCTGCCCATGCTGGCCATGACCTTCGTAAGACAACAGAACATGCCCCAAAGCGGGCTGGCACTGCTGCTTGCCGGGCCCCACCTTGGCCTTATTTCACTGGCGGCATTGGCCCTGTTTCTCAGCTCCATCATTTGGGGCATGGCAGGCACTTTCACTGCCTATTGATTTCTTAATACGACCACGATAGGGTCGCGCTCATGACACAAACAGGTGCGTATAAACGAATGTGGCGAATGACTCGCCCGGTTTCCAAGGGAAGCCGGGTCTCTGTCTTTGGGTCCAACCACATTTTGTTTACAGGAGCAGCGCACCATGACTGCGCAAATTGAAATAGCAAACAGATTTGATGTTCTAACCTGGCGCCAGCCACACGCTTTATCAAATGTACTATCCCACTTTTCAAATGCCGAAAGCCAACCTTCGCGCGTAAGTACCGTTGCCCACAAGGATGGGACACTTTCGGTCACAATTATCGTGAAGCATTTGGCCGAGGGTGACGCGCGTGCTATCCAACATGATCTTAAAAAAGATGGCCAGGTCTTAAGGGCCATGCTTGAGCATGTTGTGGGATAAATGACAGACTTCATCTTAACCGAATATGAGATACAAAACCGGCTGGACCAGCTGGCGAGGGACGACCAGCACGTTGCGCAGGCATTAGAGCTGGTGGGCTACCCCGGTGAACGGCGTGGGGACCAGGGCTTCCAAACCTTTATGCGAGTGATTGTAGGCCAGCAGCTTTCGGTGAAGGCGGCCGCTACGATCAGGGACCGCGTCGAGGCACTGGTTGGCGAGGACGCGGGGCCCGATGACTATGACAAGGTTTCGGATGAAGACTTGCGCGCTGCGGGGCTATCGCGCCAGAAAATCACCTACGCCAGGTCGCTGTGTGAAACAGTGAGGGACGGCACGCTCGATATAAGCGCCTTACCCCATATGAGCGACGAGGAAGCAACCAAAGCCATCACCGCGGTGAAGGGTTTGGGCGTCTGGAGCGCGCATATGTACCTGATGTTCTCATTAGGGCGGCCAAATATCTGGCCCGTGGGTGACCTTGCTGTTCGGGTGGGCATTGGCCGCATTATTGAACTTGACGATCGGCCCACGGAAAAGGAACTTGAAGCCATTGGCGAACGCTGGCGACCACACCGCAGCCCAATGGCGCTTCTGGCCTGGCACTATTATTCAAACGCACCTGCGATCTAGTTAAACGCGAAGGAGACCATGATGACCGATTTCAAAAAAGTAACCGACACGGTTTCCGTTTCACCACAAATCAGCAAGGCCGATATCGACAAAGCCGCCGAAGCAGGGGTGGCGCTGATCATCAACAACCGGCCAGACGGTGAAGAAGGTGGCCAACCAAAGAATGCCGATCTGGCAGCATACGCCGCAGAAAAAGACATCAAGTGGGCTTCGATCCCGGTGGTGGGCGGCCAGCTAGCCTTCGAATCCATTGAGATGATGGCGATGGCGCTGAAGGATGCAGACGGCCCGGTACTGGCCTTTTGCCGTTCTGGTACACGGTCCTGCACGCTGTGGTCGCTCGCTCAGGCATTAACAGACAGTATGCCCACACCTGAGATTGTCGAGCACGCAGCCAACGCTGGCTATGACGTTAGCGGCATGGTTCCCACGCTGGATCATCTGCGGCAAATCCAGCACGGATAAACCCTTTATCCTTCAGGCTGTTTGTTGATGAAACGCACGGTTTCTTCGTAAACCTCGGCTCCGGGGCCATATAGTTCCCAGATGTCTTCATGATCAATAATACTGTCCTGTCGGTATTCCAGCCCAAGTTTCTGGAGCACGTTTCGGCTGGCGGCGTTGCCATGCATCACGTACCCGACCAGATCTTTATCCGGGAAGTTCAGGGTTTGACGCGCCGCTTCAATCGCCGCGCGGCCCGCTTCGGTCGCCAGGCCCATGCCCCAGAACTCTTCCCGAAACCAATAACCAACTTCCACAAAGCGACCATCATGGGTTGGACGCATCAGT
>JABXIV010000182.1 GCA_013372925.1 Alphaproteobacteria bacterium | reverse complement strand
TGTGGCAAGACCGAGAGCAAAGGCAAGCGGCAGAACACCAACAAAATTGCCCCACCCCCTGTAAGAAAAACCGACAAGCATCAGCCCTGCCAAACAAAAAAGGACATAACTTTCAGGCCAAGGAATGGAGCCAATGCCAATATAGGTGGCGCACCCTGCACCAAACATGCACACCGGCAGCACGAGCCGCCACTCACTGTGCATGTGTTGCAGCGCATCAAACCTGGGCCAACCAGGGGCTAGGCGGCTAATTACTGAAGATTTCAACAATCCACTGTCACCTGAAAGTGAAATAGCTCAACATATGGTTTAATTAATACTTCAAATTTTGATGAGATCCAAAAAAATGCTGCGGTGCAATTTGTGTTGCAGCGAAACATGTGATACAAGCCAATCAAATTTTCTTTAAAGACGTTTTCAAACTTTTCCGACGTCTGAGATTTGTTATAAACAACAAGGGTTTAGTTCCTGAGCATGCAAACTGACATGCCCACAGTGGTGACACGATTTGCGCCTTCTCCGACTGGATTTCTCCATATCGGCGGAGCCCGTACCGCATTGTATAATTGGCTGCTTGCGCGGCATTATGGCGGCAAGTTCCTTCTGCGTATCGAAGATACCGACAAGAAGCGCTCTACCAAAGAAGCGATAGATGCCATCATCGAAGGCATGAAATGGCTTGAGCTTGACTGGGACGGCGATGCCGTTAGCCAGGCTGGCCGCGCTGATCGCCACCAGGAAGTAGCACTGCAGCTTTTGGCAGACGGGAAAGCTTACAAGTGTTTCGCCTCCCAGGAAGAGCTTACCGCTGCGCGCGAGGAAGCCCGTGCGAACGGCCAGAACTTCCGCGGTGACCTGTGGCGGGATCGCAATGAAAGCGAAGCGGCTGCAGGCGCGCCCTTTTCTATTCGCCTGCGCATGCCGCGCGATGGCGAGACCACTATCGAGGATGCCGTTCAAGGGCCGGTAACGGTCCACAACAGCAATTTGGATGATATGATCCTGCTGCGCTCGGACGGCACGCCAACCTATATGCTTGCGGTTGTTGTTGATGACCACGACATGGGCATTACCCACATTGTGCGCGGCGATGACCACCTGAACAATGCATTCCGCCAACACCAGATATATGAAGCGCTGGGGTGGACACCGCCTGTGCTGGCGCACATTCCGCTCATCCACGGCCCAGACGGCAAGAAACTCTCCAAGCGCCATGGTGCGCTCGGGGTTGAAGCTTACCGTGACATGGGCTACCTGCCGGAAGCCATGCGCAACTATCTGCTTCGCCTGGGCTGGAGCCACGGCGACGACGAGATCATTTCCACAGCGCAAGCGATCGAGTGGTTTACGCTTGAAAATGTCGGCAAAGGCGCAGCCCGCTTCGATTTCGACAAGCTCGATAATCTGAACGGCTACTATCTCCGTAATTTAAAAGCTGATGCGCTCTTGTCCTTGATCAGAAACGATCTAGAAAAGGAAGTGGGCCATAGCCTGGATACTGCTGAGGAAAGCCGCTTGGTTCAAGCGCTGCCTGCCTTGGCGGAACGCGCAAAGCGGATGCCGGATATTACAGAAAATGCTTCTCTTTTCTGTAACGTTCGCCCGCTAAGCCTAACAGATCAAGCCGTGAAGGCCCTTTCAGGCGATGTGCCTGAAATGTTGGCCAAAGTGGCAAACGAATTGGAAGCAATCACGGACTGGGAACAATCCGTGATCAAAGCTGCCATTCTTTCCTTTGCGGAAGCAGAGGAACTTAAACTTGGCAAGGTGATGCAGCCGATACGGGCCGCTGTAACTGGTGGAAAGCAGTGCGGTGACCTGGTTGAGACTCTGGAGATTTTGGGCCAGAGCGAAGTGATCGGTCGCTTGAGGGACCTCATTGCCACTTAGCCATGTGTCTGCCTCGCAGACTGTTTATTTTATAAAGGAGTTTGGACCATGTCGAATGATCCCCTTAAACTGGCCGGCGCCGGCGTAGACGTCGACCTTCCGATTATGGAGGGGTCTGTAGGTCCAAAGGTGATGGACATCCGCAAGCTTTATGCACAGACGGGCATGTTCACCTTTGACCCTGGATTTACATCCACAGCGAGCTGTGAATCAAAGATCACTTATATCGACGGTGAAAAAGGCGAACTGCAGTATCGCGGTTATCCGATCGAGCAACTGGCCGCCGATAGCGACTTCATGGAATGTTGCTATCTCCTGCTGTTCGGCGAACTGCCAACAAAAGCGGAAAAAGAAAAGTTCGTTTGGGACATTACCCACCACACCATGGTTCACGAGCAGCTTCACCGCTTGTTCCTCGGTTTCCGCCGTGATGCACACCCAATGGCTGTGATGGTTGGTGTTGTTGGTGCCCTGTCGGCTTTCTATCATGACAGCACTGACATCAATGACCCGCACCAGCGCATGGTAGCTAGCTACCGCCTGATCGCCAAGATCCCGACAATTGCGGCAATGGCCTACAAATATACAATCGGTCAGCCATTCGTATACCCGCGGAACGATCTGTCTTACGCTGGTAACTTCCTGCATATGATGTTCTCCGTGCCTGCAGAAGAATATGAAGTGAGCCCTACGCTTGAAAAAGCGATGGACCTGATCTTTATCCTGCATGCTGATCACGAACAGAATGCATCCACGTCAACTGTGCGCCTGGCTGGTTCTTCCGGCGCGAACCCATTCGCCTGTATCGCTGCTGGCATTGCCTGTCTTTGGGGCCCTGCCCACGGCGGTGCGAACGAGGCTTGCCTGAACATGCTGGCAGAAATCGGCACTGTTGACCGCATCCCTGAGTTCGTAGCTCGCGCGAAAGATCGCAACGATCCATTCCGCCTGATGGGATTTGGTCACCGCGTTTACAAGAACTTTGATCCACGTGCGACAGTTATGCGTGACACGGCACACAAAGTTCTGAAGGAACTTGGTGTTGACGATCCTCTCTTCGACGTTGCCATGGAACTGGAAAAGATTGCTCTTGAAGACCCATACTTCGTCGAGAAGAAGCTTTACCCGAACGTGGACTTCTATTCTGGCATCATCCTGAAAGCCATGGGCTTCCCAACAGAGATGTTCACAGTGCTGTTCGCACTGGCCCGCACTTCTGGCTGGATTGCCCAGTGGAAAGAAATGATCGAAGATCCGACCCAGAAGATCGGCCGTCCTCGTCAGCTCTATACAGGCGCACCGAAACGCGATTACGTTCCGGTGGACAAGCGCTAAACGCTTGAACATAGAAACTTGAAAAAGCCAGCTCAACCGAGCTGGCTTTTTTGTTAAACGGGTTCGAAGCGCGTCATATCACACTGTAGAAAGCGACCTAGCCTTCATTTCGAAAATGAGAATGTACCCCAAGTAGCAGTGTCTGTGTCCATTGCTGTTTCAGGATAAAATAGCTCAACCCTTTTGCCTTCATCCCAAATAGCGCTTAACCCAACCATCATTTTCCAGCTGTCGCCGGGAAACTTCGTTCGCCGAATTTGCATTTGCCTGTGTGTTCCCCTCGCAAACTTGGGTCGAGCCCGGCTTTCAGGGTCTTCTAAGCCGAAATAAGGCACCCAGAACCCCGCATAATCTTTCAGATTCCATGTGCCTGATTTGCTCCATCCCTCATCTGTTCTTATGGCTTCCCCCATCTGAGCAGAAAGGTGAAAATGGTGCAGGTTGCCCGTTTCCGGGTGTTCGATATAGAGATCTAAAACCGTATGATCCTCTGGTTTGGCCGCGGCGCAAATATAGAAACTATCCTCATCCTGCATCACATACACAACAGCTTGTGCAGGTAGCTCGATCTGTGTCGCTGCGTCCCACTCATCATTCCCACAACGGCCATCAAGCAACCCTGTCGTTTCAGTGGCATTGATGCTGACATGATCGGCAGCATTAGCATGAGCAACTGCAACTGATAGAATGGTACTCATTAGCGCCAATTTCGATAAGCTCTGCATTTGATTTCTCCGTCCTGTCCAACACTACTCTTTAGGACGCAGATCTTCGATCAACTGAGCATCTATCCAGTATATATCTGACTGAGAGCTTCCATCACCACCCACACGCGGCACCATTCTGTTAAAGAAGAGGAACTTTCCGTCAGGAGTAATTTTAGGGCCACCTTCTTCTGCTTCCGTATTAACTTTGTCACCCATGTTAATGGCTTCGCCCCATGAGCCGTCCTTCTCCCGGAAACTTATGTAGAGGTCCGAACTGCCATACCCGCTCTCTCTCACGCCATTCCACATTATGTAGCTCTCATCAGGCGCGATGAACGGGTGAGCATTCCATTTGCCCGTGTTGATCTCCTTCGGGAAGGGCTGTGGGTCTTCACGGCGACCGTCAATGAGACGTGAAAAGCGGATGATGCTTACACCGTCCCGCGTGCCTCGTTCATCAAGAACAAATGTGCCTTTTTGGGAAACCCCAAGGCTCATAATTCCAATTTTTTCGAAAGCAGGTCCCAGGCTTTTCAGCTCCGACCATCCGTCCGCTGTACGCTCTTGGTATTTGGCGCCAAAATGTAGTGTCTTTCCGTCTGGCGAAGTGAAAGGTATACGCGTTCTATCCGGCTCAGCGAACTCATACCATTTGTTGCCAACCCTTTTAAAAGTAACAGAAACTCTTTTCCTACCGTCTCTTTGGTGGCTCCATCTATTGATATAAAACTCATTCATGTCAGGGGAAAATCTACCCGCATCCCCCCATTCCTCTTTGTTCACAATGCCTGGAGCAAATGGCCTGGCGGTCATGCCCGGTGGCGTTTGGCCAAGGTATGGACCTTCAATATCAGGAATGGCATCTTGCGCTTCGCCGCTGCGTGTCATAACGCATGTCGCCATTAGCACGACAGTAGCTGTAGTTAATTTCTTCATCATGATTCCCCCATAGTTTATGGACGCAGATTCGCGTGCCTAATCAACCTGTGTATAGAGGCATATGATGATTATACAATCGGCCTGCGGCGAATTGTTTTAACCATGAGACGAATAGTTAGGTTATAACGATACTTTATTTTATGAGAAGCCTAGCCTGAAACGAAAAGGCAGCTAGCGACATGCTAACTGCCTTCCCAAGACTTCATTGGTGCCGCCCTACTTACATTGTCAGGCAACCTCCGCAAACGCTTATTCGGCACCCAACATAGCAGTCAGCGATGCCTCAGTAACGAGTTCGCCGCCAACAAAGGCTTGTGCGTCAAACTTCCAGACGGCCCCCCGTCCGCGTGTCTTCTGCACCTTCATTTCAAGCGTATCGCCCGGGCCAACCGGCTTACGGAATTTAGCGCCATCAATGGCCATAAAATAAACCACCTTACCGCGCGCATCATCACCAAGGAAATCGATCGCGAGCACACCTGCAGTCTGTGCCATTGCTTCCAGGATCAGAACCCCAGGCATCACAGGTTTCTGAGGGAAATGACCAGGAAAGAATGGCTCGTTAATGGTCACATTCTTGATCCCGGTCGCGCTTTCCCCTGGCACCACATCCACTACTTTATCAACAAGCAGGAATGGATAACGATGCGGGATCGATTCCATGATTTTCTGGATATCGAATTCCATCAGAGCACTCCGGTCTTACTGTTGCGCGTCGGATGCAGCAGGAGCATCAGGCTTTGCCATGCTCAGGGTAACGTTCGGAAGCTCAGCATCCAGTTTTTCTATGAACTCGGTGGTTACATCAATGCCAGCAGCAGAGCCCAGAACCAGACGCTTTAGCATAATCACCTGTGCCTTGCGGTCGTTCAGCAGGCTGCGGATAACCGGCTGGCGAGCACGCTCTACCTGCACCATTGCTTCCTGGCGAAGTTTATCGAAGTTGTACTCAAGCTGGCTCAGCGCCTGCTGGGCTTGAACATACTGTGCTTCAAGCTTCTTTTTCTCTTCTTCGTATTTATCGTTGCCGATGATGGCCTTGCGCTTTTCAAGGTCAGCGAGCTGCTGCTCCACAACACCGCCGCGCGTAATAAACTGACGCAACTGAAGGATATTCTGACGCAATTCAGCTGTCTGAAGGTTAAAGTCCTTGTAGGCTGCAGCTTCACGCTCAATGCGCTCATCGTCGACAGTCAGAATTTGCGCCGAAGCAACGCTCGTCAGGCTTGCCGCCGTCAGAAGGCCGATAACGGCCATTTTCAGTGTTTTAAACATCTTACCCATTAGATTTTCCCTATTTCACTCTTAGAAGGCTGTACCGACGTTGAACTGCAGTGTCTGCGTACGGTCGCCCAGTTGTTTTTTGACTGTTTTAGCCAGGTCAATTCGGAAAGGCCCGAATGGCGACTGCCAAGAGAAGCCGATGCCAACGGCAATACGTGGAGACGCCGAATTACCCGACAAACAATTTGTATCAAGACTGCTGAGGTTCCCGTCAGCTTCGGCAGCATCAAACTGTGACTGCGTGAATGTACAAGCTGAAAGAACATCCTCTTGTGCCCTGAAAAGTGAGCCTACATCGACAAACGCTGATGCATTGATACCCGATTCAAGTGCAGCGTCGCCGAGCGGGAAGAAGAGTTCGCCCCGACCAATGTAATATGCTGTACCACCAAGAGACTGCGAGGATGCAAAGTCACGTGGGCCCATACCAGCCGTATCAAAGCCACGGATACGTGGACCGCCGATAAAGAATTTATCCGACAGACGCACGTCCTGGCCCAAGCCATGGATAATACCAGATTCACCACCCAAGCGGAATGTCCAGCCCTGCCATGGCGTCCAGTAGTTATCAAAGTTGATCGACGACCGGAGATAGCGCACGTCACCGCCGAGGCCGGCGAAGTCCTGGCTGAAATACAAGGCATGGCCACGTGTAGGCCTGATAACGCTGTTACGCGTATCATAGGCCAGAGTGTATCCCAGGATTGACTGGTAGCGGTTACCAATAGAGTCTTGGACGCCACGGCTCAACGCAACAGAACGCTCATCAAAGCTTAGGTCGGCAATATCTGTCACGCCACTACCGTCAAGATCGAAGTCATTCAGATCAACAACACCATCGCCATTTGCGTCGAACTCATCTACACGCGCCTGATTCTCTTCATCACTGAGGCTAGAGTCGGTGGCACGTGCGCTGTAATAGCTCTGGAAGAAGGTATTAAGGTAACCATCCAGAATATTCACATTGTCACGACGCAACGTATAGCGTGTGGACAGGGTCCAATATTCACTGATGGCCATACCTGCACGAAGCGAGAAGCCGACAGAGCGGGTATCGAAGAATGACCCATACGAACTGGAATCAACCTTTCGGGCGAAAATGTCAAAGCCTGCAGCAACGCGGCGGCCCAGGAAATACGGCTCCGTGAAACCCAGGTCAATTTCCTGACGGGTACCGGACAAGCGGAGGCCAAGGCGAAGGTCTTGCGCCTTACCCCGGAAGTTCCGCTGACGGATCGAAAAGTCGAAGATAAAGTTTTCAAGGCTTGAGAAACCAGCACCAAGGTTCAGTTCACCTGTCGCCTGCTCTTCCACAGCCACATCCAGGACCATCCGGTCTGGAGCAGAGCCCTGCAACTGTTCAACAGTTACTTCACGGAAGAAATCAAGGCGCTTCAGGCGCGTTTCCGACCGTGTAACCAGTGCAGAGTTAAAGGCGTCGCCTTCCTGCAGACGGAATTCCCGGCGAATAACCCGGTCCAGTGTCACGACGTTGCCGGAAACATCAATCCGCTCAACATATACACGTGGGGCGTCCAGCACCCGGAACGTAATATCAATTGTACGCTCTTCACGGTTCCTGCTGATTTGAGGGCGAACATCCACGAACGCATAACCAAGCAAGCCTGCAGCGTTTGACAATGATTCTACAGTCTTCTCGATCGCCTCTGCGTTATAGGTCATGCCTTCACGCATCAAGAGGAACGCACGGAAAAGATTTGCGTTTACATCGCGGATTTCACTTTCAACTTCGATCTTGCCAAAGCTGTAAACCTCACCCTCTTCCACGGAAAAAGTGATGAAGAAGTCTTCGCGGTCTGGTGTCAGCTCTGAGATTGCAGAGACAGTGCGAAAATCCGCATAACCCTCATTCAGATAGTGCTGGCGTAGAACCTGCTGGTCATAGGCCAAACGATCCGGATCGAACGTATCGTTCGACGTGAAAATCTTCCACCAACGAGCCTCTTTGGTTGCAAGAACATCCCTCAGGTCACCATCGCTGTAAGCATGGTTGCCAATGAAGTTGATCCGGCTAACTTTTGTTTTGGGCCCTTCCTGGATTTCATAAATCACATCAACGCGGTTTTGCTCAAGCTGAACCACCTTTGGCTCAATGATTGCAGCAAAACGACCAGAACGCCGATAAAGCTCCAGCATGCGCTGAACGTCTGCGCGAACTTTAGCTCGCGTAAATACCTGGCGTGGACGAAGACGTGCCTCTTCAATCAGCTCCTCATTATCAAGGCGCTTATTGCCTTCGAAGATAATGCGGTTGATGATGGGGTTCTCAACAACGCGAACAATCAAAGCACCTTGTGCCTCAGAAAGCTCCACATCGGAAAACAATCCGGTTGCAAACAGATTTTTCAGGCTTGTATCAAGCCTGGAAGGCTCGAAAGGATCGCCAGGGCGTACAGCCAGATAGGACGCGATGGTCTCAGGCTCAACCCGTTCATTGCCAATCACGCTAATCTGGCGAATTACCGGTATTTGTTGAGCAGCCTGCCCCTGTGCCTGTGCTGACACAGTTATCGTAGCTCCCCCGATCATTAGCGCCAAAATACAACGCCACATCACGCACATCTTAAATAAACGCAACTTTTTTCCTGCCCATTCATTTTCTTATTAGCAACAATGGCCGTGAAATTGGCCTAGAGCGCCAAGGATTGCAAGTCATTCAGTGTTACCAACAGCATAAAAATCAACATTAAGGCCAAACCGGCGACAAATCCCGCCTCTTGCGCCTTTTTGCTGACCGGAGATCCTTTTATGGCCTCAAGTCCATAAAAGAGTAGATGCCCACCATCTAACACAGGAATCGGCAACAGATTCACGATCCCAAGGTTGAGCGACAGCATTGCCAGCATCCATACAAAATACTCAAAACTGATGTGTGCGGCTTCCCCGATTGCGTTGGCAATTCTAATAGGCCCGCCCAATTCTTTGACTGAGCGAATGCCAAGCAGCATTTGCCCCATCGTCGTAAACATCATCTTTGTCGTAGAAACCAGCTGGCGGCCGCCCTCAGCCAACGATGTAAAAACCCCAGGGTCTCTATTGACATAGGTATAGGGCGTCGCTCCAGTTTCATCCTGATTGCTAATACCCAGATAGCCATATGGATAGCGGTTTCCGAACCGGTCTTCCAAAAATTCTGTCTTTATCACAGGGTTGAGCGTCACACGTTCCCCCTGGCGGTCCACCAGAATTGAAAGCCGCTGCCCAGGGTGCAAGCGAACCACCTGGGCAATGTCGGAGAACCGTTCAATTTCGGTGCCGGCAACTTCCAAAATGCGGTCATGCGCCACAAACCCGGCTTCGGCCGCCGCGCTTTCGGGTGCAATGCTCGCAGCTACCGGCTCTGTGATAGCGATACCGCGGAGATAGACAAAACCGCCAAATACGAGCGCAGCGGCGATCAGGTTGACCGCGGGGCCAGCGAAGACGATAAGGGAACGTTGCCAAAGGGGCTTGAAATGATAGCAAACGCGCTTTTCTTCTTCGGATAGATCATCGGGAATGTCGCCTGGATTGCTGGCCGCAGATGCGTCGCCAAAGAACTTTACATAACCACCAATTGGGAATGCACTTACTTTCCAGCGGGTTCCCCGTTTGTCGGTCACTCCGAACAGTTCTTTGCCCATACCGATGGAGAAGGTGTCAATCTTCACGCCACAAAGCCGGCCAACAATATAGTGACCCCACTCATGGATAAAAACGAGCACACTGAAACCGCCAATAAAGGCAACAATTGTGAAAAACAAACCTGGGCCTTCGGTTTCCATCGGTAATCCTTACTTCCTGAAAGCAGGCAAAAGGCTGGTCGCCATACGCCTTGCTTCCCCGTCGATTTCAAACACATTCGTCAGGGATTGTGGCGCTTTCATGTCACATTTCGCAAGAGTTTCCTCGACCAAAGCCCCTATATCAAGAAAACCAACTTGTCCCCCAAGGAACGCTTCAACTGCAACCTCGTTTGCTGCATTCAAAATTGCTGGCGCAGCACCACCAGCAAACAACGCTTCCTTGGCCAGGGCAAGGCAACGAAAAGCCTCATAGTCCGGTTCCTCAAACGTCAACGAACCAATTTCGGCCAGGGACAACTTCTGTACAGGTGCTTCCATTCGCTCTGGCCAGGCAAGGCTGTATGCGATCGGAGTTCGCATATCAGGCGACCCGAGTTGCGCCAAGACACTGCCGTCTTGATATTCCACCATAGAGTGGATCACCGATTGTGGATGAACAAGCACATCGATCTTGTCTTTGTCGACGGGGAACAGATGATAGGCCTCTATTACCTCGAGTCCCTTGTTCATCATTGTGGCAGAATCCACAGAAATCTTGGCGCCCATATCCCAGTTTGGGTGGGCGACTGCCTGCGCTGGTGTAACACCTGCGAGGCTATTTTTAGCCCGGCCTAGAAATGGGCCGCCAGATGCCGTCAAGATCAACCGGTCGACAGCCTTCGACTGTTCAAAATCAAAAACCTGATAGATTGCGTTGTGCTCGGAATCCACAGGCAACAACGTTGCCCCACACGCCTGCACCTCTTTGGTCATCAAATCGCCTGCACAAACAAGGCATTCCTTGTTCGCAAGCGCGATGGTCGTGCCGCACCGGACGGCAGCTAACGTTGGCTTCAGTCCAGCGGCCCCCACGATGGCTGCCATAACGATATCGGCTGGTCGTTGAGCCGCCTCAATCAAGGCCGTTTCGCCAGCAGCAGCCTCCACGCCTGTGCCTTCAAGTCGCCGCGTCAATTCGTCCAAGCGCGCTTCGTCGCCGATAACGGCAAGTTCAGCACTAAACGCAATCGCCGCCGCCGCCAATTCCTCAACTTTACTGTGAGCAGTTAAGGCTACAACTTTGAATTTATTTCTGTTTCTTCCAATAAGGTCCAAGGTGCTCTGACCGATTGAGCCGGTAGCGCCAAGGATAGAAATACGTTTCTGGTGGGCAATACTCATGGTTATAACTCGAAACCAAACAATGGTGAAATATACATCAATAGAGCAACGACGGGCGCTACAAACACAAGGCCATCAACACGGTCTAGCAAACCACCATGCCCCGGAATCAGCCCACCGGAATCTTTAACCCCAAAACCACGCTTCAGAGCACTTTCTGCCAGATCCCCCATCTGAGCAACGATCGCCAACAACCCGGCGAGAACCCAATGGCTTTGCTCAAACTGAAATCCCCATGCCAAACCAACACTCACTGCGCTGCTCAAAGCAACACCACCTGCAAGCCCAGCCCATGTTTTCTTTGGGCTTATACGAGGCGCCAGTTTAGGCCCCCCAATGCCCTTGCCAGCAAAATAACCGCCAACATCTGTTGCCCAAACAACAAGGAATACCCACAAAACAACAATCGCACTCTCGTTACGGATAAGAAGGAGGCTAACAAGGGGCAAGCCCACATAACCAATGCCGGAAAACCACCAGCCATCCTCACTGATCTTTTTGGCGACAAGAGCCCCGCCAATAGCAAGGGCAGCCAGCATCGCGATAATCAAGTGGCCATCATTTCGGTCTGTCAGTTGAATAATCAAAACGACAGCAACCACGAAAAGGGCTGCCAGCACCTTCTTCCAAATCTGCGGTGTTCCCGTCAGGTTGCACCATTCAAGCGCCATCAAGGCCCCGCCGATCATCAGCAACATGGCAAACGCCCAGCCACCGGTATGGATAGGCCACAGGACGAAAGGCAGCAACAATAGCGCCGAAACGATCCGCTTAAACAAATTGTCAGATAATCCAAGTGGCATAGCGCCCTATTCCTTATGGGCGAAGGCCGTATCGCCGATCGCGGCCCTGATATTCAGAAACGGCTTCTGCAAAGGTTTCTTTGGTAAAGTCAGGCCATAAAATATCTAAAAACAAGAACTCAGAATATGCCGCCTGCCACAACAAAAAGTTCGACAACCGCTGTTCACCGCTCGTACGGATAATCATATCCGGATCAGGCAAGCCTTTGGTTGAAAGGAAGGCAGTGAAACGGTCCTCATCGATCTCATCGACTTTTAGCGCACCAGCCTCAACTTCTTGCGCCAAAGCCTTCGCCGCATCAATAATTTCGTCTCTACTTCCGTAGCTAAGAGCAATAACGAGCGTCAGGCGTGTATTGTCTTTTGTGTGCTCTTCAGCCTTCGTGATCATCTGCTGGATATCTGAAGAAAGGCGGTCCTTACGGCCGATGACCCGCAGACGCACATTCTGTTTGTGCATCGTTTTCACTTCGCGGTTGAGATAGAGCTTCAATAGCCCCATCAGGTCCCGCACTTCTTCTTCTGGCCGATTCCAGTTCTCAGAAGAAAAAGCATACAATGTCAGGTACTCTACGCCATTCTGCAATGCACCTTCGATTGCTTCCCGTACAGCTTCTGCACCCTGCCTGTGTCCGGCAGCGCGGATCTTGCCCTCGCGCTTAGCCCAACGTCCATTGCCGTCCATGATGATGGCAACATGACGCGGAGGAGCCCCGGCAGGCTCCTCGATGATTGAATGGGCCTGAGATTCCATGAATTAGACCTGCATGATCTCTTTTTCTTTGGACTGAAGCAGTTCATCAACTTCGCCAACGAACTTGTTGGTAAGTTCCTGAACTTCATCCGCATACATTTTGTGGTCGTCTTCGCTGATGGACTTGTCTTTTTCCATCTTCTTCAACTGATCCATACCATCACGGCGAACGTTACGGATCGCGATACGGCCCTGCTCTGCGTATTTCGCAGCCACCTTGGCCAACTCAGCACGACGCTCTTCGTTGAGCTCAGGGATCGGAATACGAACCAATTGACCATCAAGCATTGGGTTCAAGCCCAGGCCAGAATTGCGGATCGCTTTCTCTACCGCCGAAACATTGGATTTATCCCACACTTGAACCGACAACATGCGCGGCTCAGGAACACCAACGGTACCAACCTGATTGAGCGGCATGTTAGCTCCGTACACATCCACAGTTACCGGATCAAGAAGGCTTGTAGACGCCCGGCCTGACCGCAAACCACCAAATTCATGCTTAAGTGCTTCAACAGCACCTTTCATGCGGCGTTCAATGTCGTTCAAATCTAGATCTTCGTCGCTCATGATTATTCGTCCTCACCAACAATTGTGCAGGTGCCTTCACCTTGCAGAACTTTAACAAGTTCGTCCTGAGTTTGAATTGAAAAGACCACAATAGGAATGTTGTTCTCGCGGCTAAGTGAAATCGCCGACGCATCCATAACCTTTAGATCCTGGCGCAACACATCCATATAGCTAAGCCGCTCGTAGCGGACAGCAGACGGGTCTTTTTTCGGGTCAGCGTTATAAACGCCATCAACCTGTGTCCCTTTAAGAAGGGCATTACAGTTCATTTCTGCGGCCCTTAGAGCGGCTGCCGTATCCGTTGTAAAGAACGGGTTACCTGTTCCGGCGGCAAAAATCACAACCCGGCCTTTTTCAAGATGCCGGATTGCGCGGCGACGGATGTATGGTTCACTAACGCTAGCCATTGGGATTGCCGACAACACACGGGTGTCCACGCCTACTTTTTCAAGGGCGTTCTGCAAGGCCAAAGCATTCATAACAGTAGCCAGCATACCCATATGATCAGCTGTTGACCGGTCCAGACCTTCAGCAGCCCCTTTTATGCCACGAAAGATATTACCGCCACCAACAACAACACACACTTCCGTACCAATTTCTCGGGCTCGTTTGATTTCTTGGGAAACACGATTGGCCGTTTCTGGGTCAATGCCGTAGTTGCCATTTCCCATCAGGGCTTCGCCGGAAAGTTTCAACAAAACACGCTTAAATCGTGGCTCACTGGACATCAGCCAAATTCTCCCCTTACACCTATGTATGGTGCTTATTCTAGCTCGCAGCAGCTTATCCGCTCGAACTCGCCAAAGCTATAGAAGTTTTAAATAAATTTCACCCGCTGGGTAACGTCAGATTGTCTGATCTCGCACCCACAAAAAAGCCCAGGAGAAAACTCCTGGGCTTCCGTGTTTCAGAGAAAGAAAACTTAAACGCCAGCAGCGGCTGCAACCTCTGCAGCGAAGTCATCTTCTTTCTTCTCTAGGCCTTCGCCCATTTCCATGCGCACGAAGCTGGTCAGCTCGATTGCTGTACCGGCATCTTTCGCAGCCTTGGCGATAACGTCTTCGATTTTGCTTTCGCCATCAATGACGAAAGTCTGTTTCAGGAGAACGATTTCCTCGAGGAATTTCCGCATACGGCCAACGATCATTTTTTCGATGATTTCCATCGGCTTACCAGATTCTTTCGCTTTCTCGATTTGAACCTGCTTTTCACGCTCTACGATTTCCTGATCCAGGTCATCTTCAGAAAGAGACGCAGGATTGGCAGCTGCGATGTGCATCGCTAGTTGCTTGCCAAGTGGCGCAAGAACATCTTCGCCAGCATCCGACTTCAGACCAACAAGAACAGCAATTTTACCCATGCCATCAGCAACAGCGCCGTGGATGTAGTTTGCTACCAGGCCGTTTTCAACTTCAACAATAGCTGCACGACGGATTGTCATGTTCTCGCCAATTGTTGCGATGTTGTCTGTCAGAACTTCTGAAACCGGCTTGGAAGAGCCTGGGTAAGTTGCTGCTGAAATTGCTTCAACATCAGTGCCAACTTCCATTGCAACGCCAGCCAGATCGCCAACAAACTTCTGGAACTGTTCGTTACGAGCAACAAAGTCAGTTTCAGAGTTCACTTCGATTACAGCAGCTTTGGTGCCTGCAGCTTTCAGCGCAACGAGGCCTTCAGCAGCTACGCGGCCAGATTTTTTCGCAGCAGCAGCCAGACCTTTTGTGCGAAGCCAATCAACAGCAGCTTCGAGGTCGCCGTCTGTTTCAGCCAGTGCTTTTTTACAGTCCATCATGCCTGCGCCGGATGTCTCGCGCAGTTCCTTAACGAGTGCGGCAGTAATTTGTGCCATGAGAATTCCCCTTCAGATCTCTTGAGATCAAAGTGTCGGTATAGGTTTGCCCCCGAAAACCGAGGTTATCGGGAGCAATAAACGAAGATTGTTACTCTGCTTTTTCAGCGTCTGCTTTTTTAGCAGCAGCTTTTTTCGCAGGTGCCTTCTTAGCAGGCTTTTTTTCAGCGGTTGGCGCAGCTTCTTCTGCAGGAGCTTCCTCAGCAGCAACCTCTTCAACTGGAGCGTCTTGTGCACCAAGATCAACACCTTGTGCAGCCAGGTCCGCCTGAATGCCGTCAAGAGCTGCTTCAGCCAGCAGATCGCAGTAGAGGCGCAGCGCGCGAGTTGCATCGTCGTTACCTGGAATTGGGTAGTCAACGCCTTCTGGCTTGGAGTTGGTGTCGATAACGCCAACAACAGGAATGTGCAGACGGTTCGCTTCTGCAATCGCAAGATCGTCACCGATTACGTCAACAGCAACAATAATGTCTGGCAGACCGCCCATGTCCTGGATGCCGCCCAGGGAAAGCTCGAGCTTGTCGCGCAGGCGCGTCAGCTGCAGAGTTTCTTTCTTGGTCAGACCAGTGTGCTCTTGGCCAAGCTGCTCATTCAGCTGCTTCAGGCGCTTGATGGACTGGCTGATCGTCTGCCAGTTAGTCATCATGCCGCCGAGCCAGCGGTGGTTTACATAGTATTGACCACAACGCTTCGCAGCTTCAGCAATGATTGGGGAAGCTTGACGCTTCGTACCAACAAACAGAACGCGGCCGCCACCGGCAACAACGTCACGAACAGCCTGCAGGGCACGCTGGAAGTAAGGTACAGTTTGGGACAGATCAATGATATGAACGCCGTTGCGCTCGCCGAAGATAAACGGCGCCATTTTCGGGTTCCAACGGTGGGTCTGGTGACCAAAGTGAACGCCTGCTTCTAAGAGGGCGCGCATGTCGACTACTGGCATCGCCATAATACTACTCCTTTTCCGGTTAAGCCTCCGCGGGCGTGCGTAACGGAAAACCACTTTCCGAAACACCGGATGGCGGCCT
>JABXIV010000022.1 GCA_013372925.1 Alphaproteobacteria bacterium | reverse complement strand
TTGCCGTATTCAGATGAGCAGCTTTTCAAGCTTGTTGCGGATGTCGCCAAATATCCAGAGTTTTTGCCATGGTGCATGGGCGCACGTATTTATAATCGAAAAACAGGCCAGTTTGATGCTGATGTTATCATTGGCTTCAAAATGTTTCGGGAGCGCTTCACTTCGCGGGTAACACTTGAAGCTAATAGCAAGGTCGATGTCGATTATATCAAGGGGCCGATGAAGCGGCTTTACAACCACTGGCACTTTATCCCTCAGGACAATGGTCATTGCCTGGTGGATTTCGAAGTCGATTTTGAGTTTTCCAGCAAAATTCTGAACCAGATGATCGGCGGGCTGTTTGCTGAAGCTTGTAAACGCATGATGCATGCTTTCGAAGAACGCGCTGCCAGTCTTTACGGCGACTCCAAAAATTCTTGATAAGCATCAATTTATTCCTGCATGCATTCATTGTATAGTTCCCTCATTGATATTTAAGGAGGGACGTTATGACGAGCTTTATGCATAAACTTGCGGAAGAGTTGCGTGCTAGAGAGCAGTATCTTGAGGAACATTCCGAACACGCAATTTTCGACAATGACGAGAACGGTGCGTACAAGCAGGAATATGACAAGCTTGTCAGTGAGCTGAAGGCATTTAGCGATCGCGTTCAGAAGGCTCAGGAAAAGGGTGAAGATTTCGAAGAGAAATTCGAGCGAGAAATCACAGATGAAAACAATCACCTGAAGGTGAAGGTGGAATCTTGGTCTAAGAAATTTGAAGGCTAAATAGCGTCCTGAAGTAGTTTGAGTGCTGTTTTAACAGCGCTCAAACGTATTTTGTCGCGGCCTACATCGCCAAATTCCATTTTCAGCGATGAGGGTGCTTCACCAATCTTGCAAACCCCAAACCAAACCAACCCGACCGGTTTTTCTTGTGATCCGCCACCCGGGCCAGCGATGCCTGTTACTGAAACGCTGATATCTGCGCGAGAGGCGGCAAGGGCACCGTATGCCATTTCTTTGGCCACGGCTTCGGAAACGGCCCCAAATCGTATCAAGCTCTCAGCGCTGACACTGAGCATTTGGTTCTTTGCTTCATTGCTGTAGGTGATAAACCCGCGATCAAAGACATCCGAGGAGCCTGCTATCTCTGTTAGAGACCCTGCTACGAGCCCGCCTGTGCAGGATTCTGCCGTGACTAACATTTGGCTAGAGGCTCTGGCACGCTCCAGAACATCTGTTGCTAGCTTTGTAATTTCATCGTTGAACATGCCTATCCAATCAATGGTAAACACACCAATATAAGTGCCGCCAGCCAAACGGTTTCAAGAACCATGAGGACTACAGGTCTAAACCCGACTTCAGCTACCTTTTTCAGGTTGGATTTAAGCCCGATGGCTGCGATGGCAGTTATCAGACAAAATCGAGATATCGACGTCAAGGACTCTGTTGCTAGGGCGGGTAAGCTGGCAAAGCTATTGATCAGAACAAAAACAACAAAGGCAACAAGAAAGCCAGGTAGTACTGGCGGCTTCTTGGACAGAGTATTGGCATCTTTTCTGAATGTTAGGACAAACATCAACACCACAGGAAGAAGCATTGCCACCCGCATCAGTTTAGTCAAAGTAGCGTGATTTCCGGCCTCTTCAGATATTGAATATCCGGCCCCTACAACCTGGGCGACATCGTGAATTGTGCCACCGATAAATATGCCGGCCTCAGTGTCATTCAGATGAAAGAACGCCGCAATCAGGGGATATACAATCATCGCCATTGTTGAAAGAGCCGTAACACCGATAACGGTGAAGATCGTGTCGCGTTCCTTATGTTTGGCGTCAGGCAAGGCTGCAGAAATAGCGAGTGCCGCTGAAGCCCCGCAAATGGCCACAGCACCGCCCGTCAGGCCACCAAAACGTCGAGGCAAACCCAACACCTTGGCGGCTAAGACGCCAACCAAGATCGTTGAAACCACGCCAGCGAAAACAAGCGAAAGCGTTTGCCATCCAAGTTCAAGAACATCAGATAAGACGATGCGGAAGCCGAGCAGGGCGACTCCCACACGCAATACCTTCATTGCCGTAAAATCTATGCCAAAGTGGCACTTTCCATCTTCATATAGAAAGCTGAGCGCCATCCCTAGCAGAAGGGCGAAGAGCATGGCAGGTGCACCATAGTGTTCACTTAGAAAACTTGCGGCGAAAGCGACTGTAATAGAAATCGTTATTCCGGGAATTTTATTGGATAAACGTTCCTCTATAACAGCAAACATTAAATGGCCCAGCCTAGTAAATCAAACATTAGAAGAAGCCATATAACAATTGCCGCAAAAGTTCCAGCAACCAAATCATCAACCATAACGCCTATGCCACCATCGACTTTGCGGTCAAGCCAGCCGATTGGCCAAGGTTTCAGGATGTCAAACAGGCGGAAGAGAATGAAAGCTAGGCCAAATAGTATGGGTGAGGAGGAGAGGGATACCAATGGGAGTATTGCAAGCCATTGCCCAGCCACTTCATCGATGACGATTTCGGGGGCGTCATGAATGCCTGTGGCGCGCTCCATATTGTTGATTAAGTGCACTGATACGGTGTTGACAACGGCTGTTAGTCCAACGATAGCGGTGAATGGCAAGCCTAAGAAGATCATGGCGTAGGCCAGTAGAATACCCAGCAATGAGCCCCAGGTGCCGGGGGCGGGGCGAAGCATGCCAACACCACCAGCTGTAAGCCACCAGAAAGAAATGGATCTCGTTCTGTTCTCCCAAGTCCGTAGCGATTGTTTCGCCATTACAAACCTCCAAATGGTAGCCGCACCGTCGCGGTAGCCTGTGCCGCAATGCCTTCTTCTCGCCCCGTAAAACCGAGCTGTTCAGTGGTGGTTGCCTGTACACTGACACGATCAAGTTCAAGATCAAGCAATTCGGCAATCCGCTTTCTCATAGCGTCCATATGGGGGCCGATTTTGGGGCGTTCGCATATCAAGCAAACAGTAATATGGTTGATTTGTCCACCTTTCTCCAATACTCGGTCGCGGGCATGGGAAAGGAAGATGTCGCTGGATGCACCGCGCCACCGAGGGTCTGATGGAGGGAAATGTGTTCCGATATCACCGTCAGCAATTGCAGCAAGGATGGCATCGGTGAGGGCATGCAGACCGACGTCGGCGTCTGAATGGCCTTTAAGAGACTTGGTGAAGGGAATTTCGATGCCGCAAAGCCACAGGCTTTCACCGTCTTCAAATCGGTGGACATCATACCCGCTGCCTGTTCGCACATCCCCAAGGGTCATCATGATTTGGTTTTCCGCTTTTGTGAAATCATCCGATGTCGTCAGTTTGAAATTAGCTGTACTGCCGATAGAAATTTCAACCTTGCCACCCGATGCTTCAATAACTGCGCCATCATCCGTTAATTCCTGACCTATAACGCTTTCATGTGCCTTCAGGAGTGCCACAAAAGGAAAGCCTTGTGGCGTTTGGACGGCATAGAGGTCTGTTCGTTCCACCGTGCGATCTATAATGCCATTGTGCGCGTGCTTCAGTGTATCTGTTACGGGTAGGGCGGGCACGACTCCTAAAGCCCCTTTCTTCAACCTGTTTAGGACACCATCAACCACCTGCTTTGTGACAAAAGGCCTCGCTGCATCATGAACCAGTACATGTGCTGGCTTCAGGTGCTCAATACCGGCTAATCCGTTGCGAACGCTTTCCTGTCTTGTTGCGCCGCCAAACACGTATCCCGCCAAATCAAGGCCTTCAGTCGCTGTTTCGTAAAGCTCAACGTCATCTGGGTGAATGACACACAGTATTTGAAAGGTTGGATCGATCTTCAGAAACGATTCGATAGTCCGACGCAGAACCATTTTGCCGCAAAGCGTACGATATTGCTTGGGCAACCCTTCACCGGCCCGACTACCGCGACCCGCAGCTACGATAATGATAGAAACTTGCGTCATGATTGCCTTTCAATCCAGGGCTGGCTTTTTAGCAAAACTTCTGGCATAAGCAGTGCCCAATATTTAGGCACTGCATATAAGAGTAATTCAGTAGGTTTGTAAAATGGCTCTTAACATTGGTCCGGTCGAAATCAAAGACCCAGTAATCCTCGCGCCTATGTCTGGCGTTACAGATTTACCCTTCCGTCGCCTTGTCAAGCGTTACGGAGCAGGGCTCGTTGTATCTGAAATGATCGCTTCAGAGGCAATGATACGGGCCAGCAAGCGCAGCCAAAAGATGGCTACGAGCTGTGCAGACGAGTTTCCTATGTCTGTGCAGTTGGCGGGCTGTGAAGGTGCGAAGATGGCAGAGGCTGCCAGGCTGAATGAAGACCGTGGCGCCGCGATTATTGATATCAATATGGGCTGCCCCGTTAAGAAGGTCGTCAATGGGCACGCTGGATCAGCTTTGATGCGGGACCTTGACCATGCCGGCGAATTAATCCATGCGACTGTGAATGCCGTTTCTTTACCTGTTACGCTTAAAATGCGTTTGGGCTGGGACGATAGCAGCTTCAACGCGCCTGAACTTGCGAAGATTGCGCAGCAAGCCGGCGTTAAAATGATCACGGTTCATGGGCGGACACGTTGCCAAATGTATCGCGGCCATGCGGACTGGAAAAAGGTTGGCATTGTAAAGGAAGCTGTTGACCTGCCGGTGATCGTTAATGGTGATATCAATGCTTTTGACGACGTAGACCGAGCATTGAAAGATTCAGGTGCGGATGGTGTCATGATTGGCCGCGGAACCTATGGAAAACCATGGCTTGTTGGTCAAGTAATGCACTATTTGCGCACAGGTGAAAAGCTGGCTGAACCAGATCTGCGTGAACAGCTTGAGGTCGTGCTTGAACATTACGACGATATTTTGACTCACTACGGTGTTGAAGGGGGTGTAAGAATTGCTCGAAAACACTTGGGCTGGTACACCAAAGGCTTGCACAGTTCGGCGGAGTTTCGCAACGAGGTAAATCGCGTCGATGACCCTGAGGCGGTCAAGAAGATGATGAAAGAGTTTTACCTGCCGCTTTGCGAACAGGCTGCAGCTTGATGGAAGCCCGGCCAACCAGGGAAGCTGTGACAGGTAGTGGCGCTGATGCCAACCCGCAAGACATACTCGATAGCCTCTCTCAGGCAGTTTTCATTGTAGGCGCAGACAATCGTGTCATTGATGCTTTTTCGCAGGCAGAGGCAATCTTTGAACGAAGCAGAGAAGGGTTGATTGGGACTCCAGTGAGCCACCTTAAAGGCATTGGCCGCGAAGCATTAAATATCGTTAGCCGTTCTCGTGAGGATCATACCCCTCTGAACAGCTACGACGTTTCGGTGGTGCCCTCCATTGGTGATATTGAGCTAATGGACCTGCATGCCCATCCTTACGGTACAGAAGGGTCTGTGCTGCTTACTGCGCAACCTCGTCGGATTACGGCATTTCTTGAGAAACGAGACCACATGGAAGCTGCAGCAAGATCAGTAAGTGGTCTTGCTTCCATGCTTGCCCATGAAATTAAAAATCCCCTATCAGGCATCCGAGGCGCTGCCCAGCTAATGGGCCGGGCGCTGGATGATAAAAACCTGAAGCTAACAGAGTTGATCTGTAAGGAAGTTGACAGGATTAAGGGGCTGGTTGATGAGCTGGAGACATTCAGTTCACCACACAGTCAAACACTAGAAGCCGTCAATATTCACGAAGTACTCGATCATGTTCTAAATGTAGCGGTGGCGGGCTTTGGAGCAACATGTATCTTCCGTCCAAGGTTCGATCCGTCTTTACCACCTGTTGTTGGACACTATGACCGCCTTGTTCAGGTGTTTCTAAACCTAATCAAGAATGCCGTTGAAGCTGCGGGCCCGGACGCTGATATAACGATAACGACTGCCTATAAACACGGTATTTGGATAACCGGGCGGTCTGGTGAACGCATCAGGCTTCCGATTGAGGTTACGATACAAGACAGTGGCCCCGGTATTCCTGAACATTTGAAAGGCCACCTTTTTGATCCATTTGTTAGCGGGAAAGAGGGTGGAACTGGCCTTGGGTTGGCACTTGTAGCCCGATTTGTCAGCGAAATGGGCGGAACCGTAACCTGTGATAACCACCCAGCAGGCGGTGCAGTTTTTAAGGTACAGCTAGCGTTGCATGAGGACACTCAATAATGTCACAAGCAAAACCCAACATAATCGTTGCCGATGATGACATGACGATCCGGCTTGTTGTCAGTGAAGCGCTTAGACAAGAAGGTTGGATTGTTCTTGAAGCGGAAGACATTCCTGAACTCAAGCGGCTTGTATTAGGTGGGCAGGGGAATGTTGTTGTTTCGGATGTCATTATGCCGTCCGGGAGCGGATTGGATGTGATGCCTGAGCTTATTGAGGCTCGGCCAAATCTCCCGTTTGTTATTATGAGTGCGCAAAATACGCTATCGACTGCAATGGCAGCAACCGGCAAAGGCGCATACGAGTATCTGCCCAAGCCATTTGATATTGATGAACTGGTTTCTATTGTTAAGAAAGCGCTTAAGGAAACAGGGACATCTACTGAAAATAAAACTGAAAAAGATGATAGCTTGTTGATTGGCAGGTCACCTGCAATGCAGGAAATCTATCGTACCATGGCGCGCGTTGTTAATACAGATTTGACCGTCATGATTACTGGCGAAAGCGGTACGGGTAAAGAACTCGTCGCGCGGGCCATTCATAATCATGGGCCGCGGGCGGATAACCCATTTGTCCCAGTGAATATGGCAGCTATTCCCAAAGACTTGATCGAAAGCGAGTTGTTTGGTCATGAGCGCGGTGCGTTTACGGGAGCGGAAACGAGAACTCTGGGCAGGTTCGGCCAAGCGAAGGGTGGCACACTCTTCCTTGACGAGATAGGTGATATGCCGCTTGAGGCCCAAACAAGGCTCTTGCGCGTGTTGCAGGAAGGTGAGTATCGAACAGTCGGAGGTCAGACAAATATTAAAGCCAATGTACGCATTGTCGCAGCAACGAACCGCAATCTGCAAACCATGGTTCGAGCTGGCGATTTTCGGGAGGATCTGTTTTTCAGATTGAATGTTGTGCCTTTGTCATTGCCTGCCCTTAGGGAGCGCTCCGAAGATATTCCAGATCTTGCTGAGCATTTTTTGAGAAAAGCTGCTGACAGTGGCTTGCCACACAAAAACCTGACAGACGGGGCGAAAAAGGTGCTTCAGTCGTTCGATTGGCCCGGCAATGTTCGAGAATTGGAAAATTTGTTGCACCGCATTTGTGCCCTTTACCCAGGAAACGAAATTTCAGGAAACGTTGTTCAGGCTGAATTTGCCAGGTCGACGTCGGAGCTTGCAGGGGCGCCGATCAGCATGATGGCGAATGTAAGTGGTGGAAATCTATCGCAGACCGTTCGGCAACACCTGGATCAGTATTTTGATTACCATGATGATGAACTGCCGCCAGCCGGGTTGTATCAGCGCATTTTGCGTGAAGTGGAGCGTCCTCTTATTCAGAAAGTGCTTGCCGTGACAAACGGTAATCAGGTCAAGGCCGCTGAGCTATTGGGCGTCAACAGGAATACGCTGCGGAAAAAGATCCGTGAACTCGATATTTCTATGCCGTCTAAAGGGCTGTAATTCTTTTACGGCACTTTTTTGAGTTTTTGGTGTGATATTTCTGGAACAAATGTGGCAAATATGCATCAATGTGTGCCATGTCGAAGATTGAGTTACCAGATGCTCCGAAGATACCCTCGCTACCTAACCGTCGTTGGGCGCGATTTATGTTGTGGGCGCGGCGCTTTAATTTAGGTGGTAGGATAGAGATTGTCCTGTCCGTGCTCGCAGTTATCGCTGCGATTGCTACTTATATTGCCATGTCGCGTAAGTCCGCACCGTTTGAAGTGACGTCGGGCCGAACCATGCGTGTGCTTCTGGGAATTAACCTTGCGCTTTTGATGGCTCTGGGTGTTGCAATTGGCCGTTGGTTTGTTCGTATTTGGAGTGCGCGCAAAGGTAACGCAGCGGGTTCACGCCTTCAGACTAAGATGACTGGTTTTTTCATCGCCATTGCAATCATTCCACCAATCATAATGACAGTATTTTCAGCGCTTTTCCTCGATTTTGGAATTCAGAGTTGGTTTAGCGAAAAAGTCCGCTCAACGATTAACAACTCTTTGGAGGTTGCTGAAGCCTATATGGTTGAGCACAGGGCTACGATTGAGAAAGATATGCAGGCGATCGCTCTGGCGTTCAATCGAATGACACCCATGCAACAGGCTGACCAGCTCTCCTTGCGACAAGTGGCGTACGGTGCGCTGAATACACGCCTGCTTTCTGAAGTGCTGGTTATTGAGATTGAAGATAGTGGCGGAACAGAGGGTACGGTACTGGCTCGGGCTAGCCAGGGTTTGGAGTTGGCGACTAATCGCCTGAAAGATGATATGATTGATCGGGTGAAGCACGACGGCACTTTCGTAGCCTCCAACCGAGCAGACAACACTGTTGTAGGCATGATTCGCCTGACTTCTTTTTTCAAGCCCACTTACCTTTATGTGGCGCGTGACCTTAACCCCCAAGTTCTAGCTTACTTGGAGGCCACTCGCAGTGCCGTGGCGGATTACGAGAACATGGAAGGGCAGCGCAGTGATATTCAGCTGCAATTCAATGTGGTTTTCATCATTGTTGCCCTCCTTATTCTTTTGGCGGCGATTTGGGTGGGGCTGTGGTTTTCATCCCGGCTGGTAACACCACTTTCTAACTTGGTTGATGCAGCCGATCGTGTGGGGCAGGGCGATTTGGATGCACGTGTACCAAGCCTACCGACCAGCGACGAAGTAGGTACTCTTAGTCGTGCTTTTAACCGAATGACTGACCAGCTCGCTAAGCAACAGGATGCCCTGATACTCGCAAACCAGGAGCTTGATGAGCGTCGGCGCTTTCTTGAAGAGGTTTTGGAGGGCGTGTCGGCTGGTGTTATAGGCATGCAGCAAGACGGCACCATCTTTTTGCCGAACCGGTCAGCATCCAGTCTGCTGGGACTTACCCATGATGAACTGGTAGGGCAGCGGCTGCACGATGCGGTTCCTGAGTTTAAGGAATTGTTGGCGCAAGCTGAGGCCTCGAATGCAGGCGAAGCGAAAGGGCAGGTTCAGGTCGAAGTCGGTGAAGAAGGGCGCACCCTTCTCGTCCGCGTTTTCGTTGAGAAGTCAGAAAATGACAATATTGCGGGTTACGTCGTGACGTTTGATGATCTTACCGAACAATTAGCCGACCAACGTACGGCTGCATGGGCTGATGTGGCCCGCCGCATTGCGCATGAAATCAAGAACCCGCTTACGCCAATTCAACTGTCGGCCGAACGCCTGAAGCGAAAGTATAGCAAAGAAATTACAACAGATATCGGTGTATTTTCGCAATGTACCGATACCATTATCCGTCAAGTCGGTGATTTGCGCCGGATGGTTGACGAGTTTTCGTCCTTTGCGAGAATGCCTTCGCCGATATTCAAACAGACCGATATTGTTGATGTGGTGAAACAGTCCGTATTTCTTCAGGACGTGGCTGCAAGCAAAATTCAGTTTTCGACAGAGTTACCCAAAGACCGAATGCCTTTGCCATGTGACGGCCGTTTGATAGGGCAGGCTTTGACGAATATTTTGAAAAATGCCTCAGAATCTGTCTTGGCGCGTACAGCTACAGATATGAACAATATCAATGACACTGTGGAGCCTGGCCTGATCAAAGTCGTGATGAAGCAGGACGGGGAAAAGACGGAAATCACTGTTGAAGATAATGGTTTAGGCCTTCCACAAGAACAGAAAAACAGGCTCATGGAGCCTTATGTAACGACACGGGCTAAGGGTACTGGTCTGGGTCTTGCTATTGTGAGGAGGATTATGGAAGAGCATGGCGGTACAGTCAGGATTGCCGATCGCAAGCCGGTTGGCGCGAAAGCTGTACTGACCCTTTCCCATAACGCTCTTCGCCAGCGGGCAGATGCTGAGCACAAGGATAACGACGTAGGAAAACCAAATTTGCGCGATGATAATAGAGCAAGCGCTGCGGAATGAAGGTATGAGGAGGCTGCCAGATTATGGCACTAGATATTCTTATCATTGATGATGAAGAAGATATTCGGGAACTTGTTTCAGGCATTCTGGAAGATGAAGGCTTTAATACCAGGACAGCACACGACAGCGACAGTGGATTGGCTGAAATTGAAGCTCGCTTGCCGTCCTTGATGGTGCTTGATATTTGGCTTCAGGGAAGCAAGTTAGATGGTTTGGAAATTCTTGAATTGGTAAAATCCCGGCACCGCGAGTTGCCGGTAATTGTTATCAGCGGACATGGCAATATTGAGACAGCTGTGGCTGCAATCAAGAAAGGCGCCTACGATTTTATCGAAAAGCCATTTGAGGCGGATCATTTGCTGTTGACTGTCCAAAGAGCAACAGAGGCGGAACGCTTACGGCGCGAGAACGAAGAGTTGAAAAGGCGCTCTGTTTTTACGGTGGATATTACTGGGAAATCAAATGCAATCAATGGGTTGCGGCAGAGTATTGAGAAAGTTGCGTCAACAAATAGTCGGATTCTAATTCATGGACCCTCAGGGTCAGGTAAAGAGGTTGCCGCAAGGCAAATCCATAATCGTTCGCATCGCTCCAGCAGTTCCTTCATTGTAGTAAGTGCGGCATCTATGGAGCCCCATCGCATGGAGCAAGAGCTGTTTGGCGTTGAGCAAAATGGCGGTGTCGTAAAGACTGGTTTATTCGAACGAGCCCACGGGGGCACGCTGTTCATAGATGAAGTTGGCGATATGCCGCTACCCACCCAGGCTAAAATTCTTAGAGTGTTGACGGATCAAGCCTTTGAGCGGGTCGGCGGCAACACCGGCGTGAAGGTAGACGTGCGCGTCATTTCTGCTACCAGCAAAGACTTGGTTGCAGAAATTGCGGAAGGTCGTTTTCGCGAAGACCTATTTCATCGGCTTAACGTTGTCCCATTGAAAATGGCTGCTCTCTCAGAGAGGCGGGAAGACATTCCTATGCTGGCGCAAAGCTTCCTCGACGCGCTTGCTGAGGCTACAGGCCGTCCCAAAGTTAGGTTGAGCGACGATGCGATCGCAGCGCTGCAATCCTATGATTGGCCTGGTAATGTAAGGCAGCTCAAGAACATTATGGAGCGCGTGGTTATTATGGGCTCAGACGATATTGACGGAGAGATCCGAGCAGAGCAGTTGCCGACCGAAATTCAAACAGGCTCGGCAGATCTGTTGCACTCTGGTGGCAATAGCGCCATTATGACCACACCTCTAAGGGAGGCACGGGAGGCTTTCGAAAGAGAATATCTGAAGGTGCAAATCAATCGGTTCAGTGGCAACATTTCTCGGACTGCTGCCTTTATCGGTATGGAGCGTTCAGCGCTGCATAGAAAACTCAAGTCATTAGGCCTGACAGGAGCTACTCGCAATGGCGATGCTTCGGGGGCGCAGGAGTAGGGCGCAGGCAATAAGCTGCGCGAGAAAATATGAAAGTCATAGTGTGCGGTGCAGGGCAGGTTGGGTTTAATATCGCGAAGCATCTGGCCGATCAGCAAAATGATGTGACAGTGATTGACCGGTCTCCAGAATTGATCCGGAAAATTAGTGAATCGCTTGATGTTCAGGCGTTAGTTGGTCACGCATCTGACCCCGTGATGCTGGATAGAGCAGGAGCGTCTGACGCTGACCTTATCATCGCGGTTACCTGGTCAGACGAGGTGAATATGGTGGCCTGTCAGGTCGCAAACTCCTTGTTTAGTGTACCAACAAAGGTCGCAAGGATTAGGAACCAAACTTACTTGAAGCCGACATGGGGTGACCTTTTCTCACGCGAGAATATGCCAATTGATGTCATCATCTCACCGGAGCTGGAGGTAGCAGAAGCGTTGCACAGAAGATTGGAAGTTCCTGGCGCATTCAATATGGTGCCATTTGTGGATGGCAAAGTTCGGATGATTGGCTTGGTTCTTGATGAAAATTGCCCCGTTGTCGACACGCCTTTGCGCCAGTTAACTGAGCTGTTCCCAAACCTACAGACGACGGTTGCTGCTGTGGTAAGGGGAACCAAAATTTTTGTGCCGCGAAGCGATGATCAGTTGCAAGCTGGAGATGCGATCTATATTGCCGTCGAAACTGGGACAACAGAGCGAGCCATGGCGGTTTTTGGTCATGAAGAGAAAACTGCTCAAAGAATCGTCATCGTTGGTGGTGGTAATATTGGGTTGTTTTTGGCTCGTCAGCTTGAAAAAACGTCAAGCGTCAGTAACTTGAAGATCATCGAATACAATAAGGAACGTGCCGAGTTGATTGCGGAGAAATTGTCGCAAACTGTCGTAATTAATGGTGACGCTTTAGACAAAGAGATATTGCAAGAAGCCAATATTTCTCAGGCAGATACAATCGTTTCGGTCGCCAATGACGATGAGGTGAATATTCTTTCTTCATTGCTGGCAAAGCAGCAAGGTTGTCCCCGTGCCATTACGTTGATGAATAATCCTATATACGGCAGCTTGGTTGGTTCTTTGGGTATTGATGTCGCATTGGACCCAAGGGAAACAACCGTGTCGTCCATCGTTCGCCATATCAGGCGCGGACGAATTCGCGATCTATATAGCATTTTTGAAGGTAAGGCCGAAATCATCGAAGCCGAAGTTCTTGACGGTTCAGAAGTTGCAGGGAAGACAATTGGCGAACTTAGGCTGCACGGTGATGTAAAGTTCGGTATGATCGTTAGGGACGGCGCGGCCATTACGCCCAGCGCGGATACTATGTTGAGTGGTGGGGACCGGGTTGTCATCCTCGCGCTGTCCGAAGCTGTGAAGAAGATAGAACAGCTGTTCTCTGCCCGCGCGGACATATTCTAGGTGGCCGTATGTGGCGAAGCCGGCTTTTTTACTTAATAGGTTGCTGGATATTGCTTCTTGCTGTGGCTCAAGGTTTGCCTTTAGCGATTGCCGTGGTGTCGCAGGAAGCTGTCGTTGCTAGCGGCTTTTTTGCATCAATTGTGGTTTCCTCAGTGATTGGAGGATCTCTTTTCCTTGGGTTTCGATCTAGTGCGAAAATAAAGGTTGCGAAGTTAACACTTCTACTGCCGATTTTCGGCGGGATGAGCCTTGCTTTAGCTGGAGGTCTCCCATTCTTCTTTATATTTCCTGAGCAAGGTCTAATTGCTGCAATATTCGAAGGTACGTCGTTAATTACAACGACTGGCGCCAGCGCCTATGAAGGTGCCTACGAGGAAATGAGGGCCTTGGCCTTTTGGCGGGCGTTTGTCGGTTGGACAGGCGGTTTTTTAGCT
>JABXIV010000115.1 GCA_013372925.1 Alphaproteobacteria bacterium | reverse complement strand
GAACGAGAAGAAGGCGAAGAATTCCTGGGCACCTATCGCCGGGTTGGACCACAAGTATTCAAGGAGGCTGTTTATGGCACTCGTTAACCTGACAGGCATTGAACCCGGCACATTTACCGTGCTTGCGGAAGGCGAAGCCCCAGCGGAGGCAGCAGCGGTTGCCGTGCCGCTCTCGCGCCTTCGGGATGAAGGGGACGACTTCTTTCAAGTGGCAGGCAATGTTGGGGCCGTTCTTTCAACCGACGCCAATTATGCAGACCTGGCACCATTGATGAACAAGCTGGCTTTTGTCGTTGTCGAATTTCCGGCATTTGGTGATGGTCGCGGTTTCTCGCTCGCAGTCCGGCTTAGGAAGGATTTGGGCTTCAAGGGCGAGATCCGCGCCACTGGCCCCGTGATCCCTGATCAGGCCACATTCCTTTTGCGCGCCGGTTTCGACACGGTTGAAGTGGCCGACGAACGCGCAGCAGCCTTTGGTGCTGCGCTGAAGCGTTTCGATCATTTTTACCAGAGCGATTACACCGGGCAGGTGTCGCTGGCGCATGCCCGGCATGCAGAAGGCGCTGAGCCGAAAGTGCAGGAGAGGAAAGCGTCGTGACTGCAGCCCCTGCCCTGAAGACAGCCGACTATTTTGATCCGCTTACTGCCGTGGATTACCTTGACGCGCGCTACGCAAACGTATCGCCGGAAGAGGTGATTGACGGGGCGCTCAAATATTTCGGCCGCCGGTTTGCGCTGGTGTCTTCCTTCGGGGCGGAATCTGCTGTGCTGCTGCATATCGCTTCACAGGTATCGAAGGACATTCCCGTACTGTTCCTTGATACCGGGAAGCTGTTTGGCGAAACCAAACGCTACCGCGATCAACTGATCAAACTGTTGGGCCTTACTGACGTGCGCTCCATCTCGCCCGACCAGAACGACCTGAACCGGGAAGACTCAAAGGGTGCGCTGTGGAACCAGAATCCGAACAAATGCTGCTTCATTCGCAAGGTGGCGCCCATGTCTCGCACGCTTGAAGGATTTGAAGGCTGGGCCTCTGGCCGCAAACGGTATCAGGGCGGCGTGCGCAGCCTGCTGCCACATTTTGAAGCAGCCGATGGCCGCGTGAAGGTAAACCCGCTGGCCTTCTGGACCAAAGACGATGTACTGGACTATAAAGAGCGCACGGGCCTGCCTGATCACCCACTTGTGGCAGAAGGCTTTGCCTCAATCGGCTGCATGCCGTGCACCGACCGTGTTACGGAAGGCGAAGATGAACGCGCCGGTCGCTGGCGTGGCCAGACCAAGACAGAATGTGGCATTCACTTAAGCTTGGCTGAGAACACCCGCATTATATCAAAGGGTTAACCTGACCATTTGGTCCACATTGAAACCCAAAAAAATCGCTGAAACATCAAGAAAATCTTTGCTCTTGGGCAGCAAGGCCCTATGATCATCTAAGTAAGTTTTTCTAACGCAGGCTTTGTTTTATGAAACGCTCCCTGTTACCTCTGAATGCCCTACGTGCTTTCGATGCCGCTGCGCGCCATATGAGCTTCAAGCTCGCCGCTGATGACCTTTCGGTCACGCCAGCGGCGATCAGCCAGCAAATTCGCTCACTGGAAGATTTCCTGGGCGTGGAACTGTTCCGCCGCACGAACCGGTCTCTGGTGCTCACCGAAGCGGCCCAGCTTTCGCTGGCACCACTTAAGGAAGGGTTCGAGCGCCTTGAAGAGGCCGTTGATATCCTGACGGAATCGAAAACCTCAAACGTCCTGAAGGTTAGCGTATCACCGTCATTCGCCAGCAAATGGCTGGTGCCACGGCTGGCTAGCTATTATGAGCGCCGCCCGGATGCGATTGTGAAAATCTCCGCGACCATGCAGATCACCGATTTCAAGGCCGAAGATGTAGACATCGCAATTCGCTATGGCCTTGGTAATTACGCAAACCTTTATGAAGAGGAAATCCTACGGGAAACAATCTTCCCGGTGTGCGCGCCCGGCCTTTTCGATAATGACAAAGACCCGTCATCACCCACGTCTATCCTGAACCACACGCTGATCCATGACGACAGCACGGCCGAGGATGAAAGCGCCCCCACTTGGGCCATGTGGCTGAAAGCAGCAGGCCTTGAGGTACCAGACGGCATGCCCGCCCTGCACTTCAACAACCACGCACTGGCCATTGAAGCCGCTGTGGCTGGCCGCGGCGTTTTGCTTGCGCGCTCTGCCATCGCCGAAGAAGACCTGAAGGCCGGTCGTTTGGTGAAGCCTTTTGGCGAAGCCGTTCCCATCAACTTCGCCCATTATATCGTTTGCCCGGAAGATAAATTGAAGAATGAACGCGTTCAGGATTTTATCGACTGGCTGCATAGCGAAACCGGAAAAGACCAGGAAAACACCGAGGACTGAGGCTGTTATGAAAAAAATGCTGCTCTGTTTCATCGCTTCACTAGCGCTAGGCAATGCAGCAATTTCTTTTGACGGAGACAGCCATGCGGCGGAACCCTCCGGCCCTTGCCTCAAACTTGGGGCAGATGAAACGCTGGGCACCCATTATGCAGCATTCGAAAAGCTGGTCACCCTGATCTACGACAGGGCGGGCCTGTGCGCCCAATCTGTCGCCATGGCACCCAAGCGCATCGAACAGCTTATGAAATCCGGCGAACTGGACGGTGACTGGTTCCGGCCATCCGAATATATCGCCACACGCGGACTTGAACAGCAAGTGGTGCCGCAGGCCCTGTTTGGCCTTGAGGCTCGGCTTATCTGGCTGAAAGACAAAGGCTTTTCCGGCAACGCCCAAGACCTGAAAGGCATGAAAGTGGGATACAGGTCCGGCTTTCGTTGGCTCGAAACCCATATCCCGCTAATGGGCGGTATTCCTTTTGCTGTGCCCGGCGGCAGCCAGGTGAAGGCGCTGTTGAACCATGGCCGGATCGATGTATATGCCACCAGTAGCGTTCACGCGCTGAATGTTGTGAACTCCTTTGGGGAAGATGCTTCAACCCTGATGACATCCCACTGGGCGACTGAACCCTTCTATCACCTGCTGCAATCCAGGCACGCCGACAAAATCGGGGTTTTAAACACCACCATCCAAAGCATGATCAAAAGCGGTGAATTGGCGGCGCAGCTGACAATGCCTGGCATCGTGCCTGTACCCCTGCTAACGCAAAATTAAAGGTTGGTGTCACACCATATAGGCGATAAAAAGCACCTCGGGGGAGCAAGGGATAAGGCCGGAGGGACCATGCATTATCCACAAGCCTTATCGAACGAGGCGCACCGAAAGCTTATTTTCAAAAGAACCCTGCAAGGGATGGCCGCCAGTGTTGGCGCACCAATTGGCTGGCTGGTGATCGAGCTTTCCCTCGGCATTGACCTATACGCTGACATCACCACCAACATCCTGCTGTATCTTTACATGCTGTTCGGTACCATGATTGCCTTCGGCACCTTTGGCTTTTATGTGGGGCATCAGGAAAGCCTGATGCAGGAACAGTCGCTCAGGGACATGCTGACCGGCCTTTATAACCTGCGCCATTTCCGCGACAGACTGGATGCCCAAATCAATGATGCACGCAGGCAGGGAACACCCTTGTCGCTGATTTTTTTCGATCTGGACCACTTCAAACGCGTGAACGACACCTATGGGCACGCAGCTGGGGACAAGGTTCTGGTTTCAATTTCCCACACGGTGAGCGATGCGCTCAGGCGCAATGAACTGTTCGCCCGTATCGGTGGCGAAGAATTCGCAATCCTCATGCCACACGCCACAAAAGAACAAGCAAAGCTGCTGGCTGAGCGCCTGCTGGACCTCACCCGGAAATTGGCCACACCGATTGATGCTGACACGGAACTGACAGTAACAATGTCATTAGGCGTTGTGGAACTTGGGCCCAAGGATAATGCCATCAACCTTGCCGCACGGGCTGATGAAGCCATGTATCAAGCCAAGGAAGCCGGCCGGGACCAAGCGGTTCTGGGATAACCTGGCACCCCAAGCGGGCCTGCGCAGACCTAAAAGGCATAGGCAACCGCAAGACCAACCGATGCATCCATTCGGTTATCAATCCACGGATTTTCGCGCGCGTTGCTTCCCAGCCATGTTGCACGCCCTAACAGCACCATGCTCCAGCGCGCAGTCAGGTCATAGCTGGCTACCAGCCCGGCATTGGCATTCACCACCGATCCATCAAGTTCAAACGCGGGCAGCAACGCGTTAGTGCCGGATACGACCATATCCAGCCTGTCAGCCGCAGAGACACCCCAAAGATAGTTGGCAAGCCCCCGGCTTTGCCAAGCCACAGAAAGGCTTGGCGTGATCGCCCAATCCGCGCCTGAAAAGCGGCGACTGAGGCCAAGTTCAAGCTCCAGCCCGTCATGCTTGCCGGACACTTCCTGAAGCGCGGTTAGCGCGACGGTGCCAATTGATGTATCCACACCAAAACGCGCTCCGGCATCAAGGCTAAAGCCATCACGGCTGCTGCCGGGCTGGGGCCGTGCGCGAACCATCATATCAAATGAAACCTGCGCACCCGGCGCACCGCGCTGCGGCTTGATGGCTTTATAGCCTGCCTCCAATCCCCGCAGATAAACCCTGTCACCGCTGTAGGAGACATAAGGAAACACCCGAATTTCGGTTTTCTCACCCACAAAGGGGGACGGGTTTACAAAGCCTATGGCACCGGCAGACCACTTGTGGTCATCCTCTTGTGCCAGCGCCGAATTTGGGGCCAAAGCCAAAGCTGCCGCAATCGCCATACGTTTTTTCATCAGTGCCTCGTGCCGAACGTTTTACCTGCATCCCTTTACGCAAGCACCCCAGTTTGGATCAGCAGTGCCACACAACAAAAAAGGGCGACCAACGGCCGCCCCTTCATTCGCATATTGTTTGGTTACCTATTCCTCAACCTCTTGTGCGGCCTCGTCGCCCGCGTAAGACCGGTCAAACGCCTTCGAGAAGAAAAGCGCGTTCATGAACAGCTTTTCCGTGCCCAGATAAGTGGCGCGGAAGTTAGGGTTGTCGGCAAACAGGATCACGGCACCATCGCCCATGCGCTCAGCCGTCATCATCGGCGTACCCTTCAGTTCCCCGATCCGGCGGTCAGACGCATAGCCCGAAAGAAGTGGACTTTCGCTATACACCGCCACCTGGGCGTAAGGGTCTTTCGGCACCGGCAGCTTAAAACTGGTGTTTTTGTTGGACGCCACCAGATGGTGCGCAAGGCCAAACGCCAACGGGTGCGACAGATCAAGATCGCTTTCAAACAAGGCACCGCCGATCACATCTTCGGCGTCCTTCTGGCTTTTCTGCGAATAGGCCAGCCGTACAGGCTTGCCATCAGCCTTCTTGTCGTCCTTTTTGCCGTTTGCACCAGCCGTGATGTTTTTCGCCACCCACTCTGCGCCCTGACGGTGCGCAATGATGGTGCCGCCTGATTTTACCCAGGCCTTCAGATCATCAACCATGTCTTTCGGGATAACCGAGCCATAGCTGCCCACAAGAATAAGGTGCGTGTAACGGTTCCAGTCCAGTCGCTTCAGGCGGTCCTGGCGCACCAGTGTTACCGGCATTTTCATCTTGTGGTCCAGAAGGTGCCACACTTCACCGGCGTCGTAAGG
>JABXIV010000278.1 GCA_013372925.1 Alphaproteobacteria bacterium | reverse complement strand
GCCGCTTTCGTTCACATAGTTGTTGATGGTCCGGGTTAGTGCTGCGCGGAAAGCTGCAAGGTGTGTACCGCCATCGCGCTGCGGGATGTTGTTGGTGAAGCACAGCACATTTTCATGATAGCTGTCGTTCCACTGCAGGGAAATCTCGGCTGTAATGCCATCCTTCTCGCCCATGATGGTGATCGGATCACCGATCTGGCTTGCTTTGTTGCGGTCCAGATATTTCACGAACGCGGTGATGCCGCCTTCATAGAACAGGTCCACTTCTTTCACATCGGCGTGGCGGTTATCGCGGATCAGGATATGAACGCCGGAGTTCAGGAAGGCCAGTTCGCGGTAGCGGTGCTCAAGTTTCTCGAAATCAAACTCGATAAACTTGAAGGTATCAAGGGACGGCATGAAGGTTACGGCTGTACCTTTTTTGCCTTCTGCGTCGCCAACGACAACAAGATCGTCAACCGGCTCCCCTTTTTCAAAGCGCATGAAATGCTCTTTGCCGTCGCGCCAGATGCGAAGCTCAAGCCAGTCAGACAGCGCGTTCACAACGGAAACGCCCACACCGTGCAGGCCGCCCGAAACCTTATAGCTGTTTTGGTCGAACTTACCGCCCGCGTGAAGCTGGGTCATGATCACTTGCGCGGCGGAAACGCCTTCTTCTTCGTGAATATCTGTAGGGATGCCGCGGCCGTTGTCGGTTACGGTGCAGCTTCCGTCTGGGTTGAGGGTCATTGTCACCAGGTCACAGTGGCCGGCGAGCGCTTCGTCGATCGCGTTATCGGAAACCTCGAACACCATATGGTGCAGACCCGATCCGTCTTCGGTGTCGCCGATATACATACCTGGCCGTTTCCGCACTGCATCCAGGCCCTTTAGAACCTTGATGGAATCTGCGCCATATTCTGCGCCAGCGTCTTCCGGCATTGTTTCTGGTGTATCGGTCATGTCTTCACTCATACCCTCAAGATCCGGTTATCCTTGTGTGTGCAGTGGCTGGATCTGGCCATCCCGCACATCAAAAAACTCTGCCCGTCCTTCAAGCCCAGCAAAGAGCTCTTGGTCGGTGCCTGTCAGCCAGCATTGGCTGCCAAGCGATGCCAGTGCCTCAAAGAGCGCCTGGCGGCGGCTCACGTCCAGGTGTGCCGCTACTTCGTCCATCAACATCACCGGCGCCTGGCCTTTCTGGGCTGCTTGCAATCGGGCATTTGCCAGCACAAGCGCGATCAGAAGTGCCTTCTGTTCGCCGGTGGAACACAGTTCGCCGCGCATGCCCTTGGGGGCGTGGGTGACGATCAGGTCCGTTTTGTGCACCCCTTCCGAGGCGCGGCCGCTTCTGGCATCCAGTGCCCGGCGGCTGATCAGTTTTTCGCGGTAGGCGGCTTCCGCCTCGACGGCTGCAGCACCTTCGGCAATTATTTCTTCCAGCCAGCCATCAATGGCCAATTCGGCCTTCGGGAAGGGGCTTTCATCCGCCGCTTCCAATTGGCCTGCCAGTTGGCCCGCGAAATCCAGTCGGGCGATCGCCACAGCAACGGCGTGCTCGGCCATTCTGGTTTCCAGCGCTGAAACCCACGCCATATCAGCAGCCATGCCACGCTCGGCCAACAAGCGGTTGCGTTCTCGCATGACCCGCTCATAAGCGCCAACCTGCCGACTATGGTCCGGGTATAGGCCCAAAACCATGCGGTCAAGAAACCGGCGCCGTGCGGATGGGCCTTCTATGAACAGGCGGTCCATCTGCGGTGTCAGCCAGGTTACCGACCAGCGTTCGCCCAGCATATTGGTGCTGGAAACAGGTTCACCGTCGATCCGGACCAGTCGCCGCGTTGCATTTTCTGCAGGCGTGCTTTCAAGGCCGGTTCCAACCTTCACTGTTTCGTCAGCGAGCTTCAGACTTGCAGCCACAGCCCATGGGCCAGCAGCAGCCTGATTTGTTACTTCGCCAAGCGGCGCGCGCCGTAGCCCGCGCCCGGGTGCCAGATAGCTCAGGGCTTCCAGCACATTTGTTTTCCCCGCCCCGTTGGGGCCTGAGAGAACCACAAGGGGGTGGTCCCCCTTGGGTGTAATCCTTGTGCGGCTGTAGGAGCGGAAGTCCGTCAGCGTCAGGGATGAAACAAAAACACCGGTCGGGCGCATCCCGGGATGCATGTCGTGCGCCCCCGTCGCCGCCGCAGGCTCAGCCATGGCCGAGCCCTGTATTGTGTTTTTGCGTGTGAACCTGCATCACTGGTTTCCTGCACCTGTTGCCTTACAGATGGGGCCTTAGACCCGCATCGGCATCAGAACATACAGCGCGCCTTCATCGACCATGTCGCGCAGCACTGTTGGCGCTGATGGATCCGCCAGATAAACCTGCACGGTCTCGCCTTCGATTTGCGCCAGAATGTCCAGAAGGTAGCGGCTGTTGAAACCGATCTCCAGCGCGTCAGCACCGTAGGAGGCGGCCAGTTCTTCCGTTGCTGTGCCGCTGTCCGGGCTGTTCACGGACAGGGTCAGTTGGTCTGTATCCAGCGAAAGCTTCACAGAGCGTGTTTTATCTGAGCTAATCGTGGACACCCGGTCTGTTGCTTCAGCAAACAGGCGGCAATCCATCTCTAGCACCTTGTCGTTCCCTTCAGGGATCACGCGGCTGTAGTCCGGGAAGGTGCCATCGATCAGCTTGGATGTGATCACTGCACCGTCGAAGGAGAAGCGAATTTTGGTGTCTGAAAGCGCGATGTTTACATTGCCTTCGAATTCATCAATCAGCTTCCGGACCTCACCAACCGTTTTACGCGGCACGATAATACCCGGCATGCCGGCTGCGCCTTCAGGTACATCCTGCTCAACCTGGGCTAGGCGGTGGCCATCGGTGGCAACAGCGCGCAGGCGCTGGCCATCTTCGCTGTTGGCAACATGCAGGTAGATACCGTTCAGATAGTAGCGGGTTTCTTCGGTCGAGATCGCAAAGCGGGCCTTGTCGATCAGGCGCTTCAGCTCTTCCGCTGCCAGGTCGAAACGGTGAGGCATGTCACCGTCGTTCATGACAGGGAAGTCTTCCTTGTCGAGGCAAGCAAGCGTAAAGCGAGACCGGCCAGCCTTCACGACAAGGCGATCGTTTTCTTCAAGCGTCAGTTCAACTTCGGAACCGTCCTGCAATTTGCGAACGATGTCGAACAGTGTGTGGGCCGGTACAGTGGTTGACCCGGCTTGCTGAACACCGGCGGATACCCGCTCGATGATGGCAATATCAAGGTCTGTTGCTGTCATGGCGACCATGTCGCCCTCAGCCTCGATCATCACGTTCGACAGAATAGGGATCGTATTGCGGCGCTCGACCACCGACTGCACGTGCCCCAGCGTTTTCAAAAGTGAATTCCGTTCGATGGTGACTTTCATGGAAATATTCTTCTTGTCTGACTGTTTTTGTCCGTGCCTTGCGGCGCTGGACGCTCCCCCCTCACACTCACCGAGTAACGAAATCGAGACGGAGACTGACTGCCTGAATTCGTTACTTTGAAAACAAGCCTAAGCCGGGCGATTTCGACACCCCGATCGGTGAGGAATTATTTCATTAGGAACAATAGCGATTTTCGCCTTTAAACCAAATGAAAAAGCGCCCTGAAGGCGCTTTTTTTTGGTATTTCGAATCAAAGGAAAACTGCCGAGTCGCAAGCCGAAATCAGAGGCCGGTGCTAGGCAGTGTTTCTGATGGCTTTGATCAGCCTTCAAGAAGCCGTGTCAGGCGTGAAATATCGTCGTCTAATTGGCTGTCGTCACGGCGCAGGTCTTCGATCTTGCGTACGGCATGCATCACGGTTGTGTGGTCCCGTCCGCCAAAGCGGCGACCGATTTCCGGCAGGCTGCGACTGGTTAGCTGTTTCGACAGATACATGGCCACCTGGCGTGGGCGCGCAATGTTGCGGGCCCGGCGTTCTGACAGCATTTCGGCGAGACGCAGGTTGAAATAGTCGGCCACAGCACGCTGGATCTCATCAATGGTCAGCTTGCGGTCGTTGGCCCGGATCAGATCTTGCAGCACGTCCCGGGTCATTTCCATGGTGATAGGACGACCGACAAGGGTGGCATAGGCCATCACGCGGTTCAGGGCGCCTTCAAGCTCGCGCACGTTGGACGTGATGCGGCGGGCAAGGAACTCAAGCACCTCGGCAGGAACGATAACGTCATCAGATTGCTCAGCCTTCGACTGCAGGATACCCAGGCGCAGTTCATAGTCTGTTGGGTGGATGTCGGCCACTAGGCCCCATCCCAGACGGCTGATGATGCGCTCCTGGATGCCTTCAAGGTCGGTCGGTGAGCGGTCTGCGGTGATCACCACCTGGCAACGGTTATCAACGAGCGCATTGAAGGTGTGGAAAAATTCTTCCTGCGTACTTTCCTTGTTGGCGATGAATTGCACGTCATCCACCATCAACAGGTCTACGGCACGGAACTTCTGCTTGAACGCGTGTGTGTCCTTGAAGCGAAGTGCCGCAATGAATTCGAACATGAATTTTTCGGCAGAGATATAAACAACCCGCTTTGTCGGGTTCTGGCGTTTCACCTCCCAGGCGATGGCGTGCATCAGGTGTGTTTTACCAAGGCCGACGCCGCCATGCAGGAACAGCGGGTTGAAAGTGACGTCGTCGGTTTCTGCAATCCGTTTCGCAGCTGCGTAGGCCAGTTCGTTCGATTTGCCTACCACGAAGCTGTCGAAAGTATATTTCGGGTCCAGTGCGGCGCTTTCGTCGGCCCCGGTGGACGCATCCACCTCAATGGGCGTTGCCGGTGCTGGCTCTGCCGCGCGCGCGTCAACGCCGGCGCGCTTGATGGCCAGTCTGATGGACAGGCTCTTGATGCGCGGGTCTTCGGCCAGAAAGAAATCTTTCAGGCGCGGCGCATAGTGCCGATTGATCCAGTCACGCACGAATTTTGTTGGTGCCGTCAGTTCTACGGTGCCGCTGTCTACGCCGTTGTAACCCAGTTGCCCCAACCAGGTCTTGTAGGCGTCCTGACCAAATTCATGTTTGAATTTGTCGCACACGCGCGGCCAAGGTGACGCGTCAAAACTAGAATCCATTTTGGATGCTACCCCCCCGGATGCCCCCATTGTCTTGCTCTCCCTATCAGCCATTGGGCTAAAACCCTTTACCACGCAAACCTAAGCACAATGCCCAATACTGGACCCTTTGTGACAATATTCACAATAAGCCTGTTGCTGACACAAATGCGCTTGCCTCTCTAGCGATGCGCCAGTCAGGTCACAGGGTCCCGATCTGTTATTTTCAAATACGACGGCGTGATCCCAGCCCCCTGATTGAGCCCCCTGACAGGACTTCCAGGTTATCAGGCCTGAACCACATTCGGGCGCTCCCAATTTGGGATGGTTGGTCGCCCGGCTGGCCCGCCGCGTAAGGTTGGAAGATACATCTGGCCCCCAAGGCCAGCAACTGAATCTATCGCTTGACAGAAAGATTCTTTAAAGCCCTATGGCGTGAATCAGAGCAGCATACAATATCTTGATTCCGTTAAAAATCGCTCGAATGATGTGCCCTTTTTGTTCTTGCGCATGTGTACAAAAATGAAAAAAGCCACACCGCGAGGGTATGGCTTGAATCAGATTCTTCTCATGTTCGGGCGCGAATCGGTGTCGCGCTGACCGACTGTCTTATGCGAGCGCTTTAACGCGTGCAGACAGGCGGGAAACTTTGCGAGAAGCTGTTTTCTTGTGCATAACGCCTTTGGTAACGCCGCGCATGATTTCAGGCTGAGCAGCCTTCAGGGCTTCACCAGCAGCTGATTTGTCACCGGAAGCAATTGCTTCTTCAACCTTGCGTACGAAAGTACGGATGCGGCTTACGCGGGATTTGTTGATCAAGCGACGACGTTCGTTCTGACGAATACGTTTCTTAGCTTGTGCAGAATTTGCCATTTCTTCTACCTTCTTCAGACCGCGCGTGCATTTCCGTCCAGCGCTTCAGTCCTTGCTTTCTTCTTTTCAATCGGGGCCGCGCGCCTATTCGGTCGCGACCGCCAGTTAATTCGAGGTCGGCTCTATATACCCGATAAAGGCCCCAGTCAATAGCTGACGGCCAGTTTTCTCGGGTTGCCGGGCCTCTGTGTGTGCCTTAGCAGTTTTTGAACTGCGGTTGGCGTTTCTCGATAAAGGCATTCATGCCTTCCTTTTGGTCTTCCGTCGCAAAGAGCGAATGGAAGGCCCGGCGTTCGAACAGCAGTCCTTCCGCCAGCGTTGTTTCAAGCGCACGGTTGGTTGCTTCTTTTGCAAGCGCAACGCTTGGTGCAGACAGTTCAGCAATACTTGCTGCCACTTCCATGACCGAGTCGAGCATGTCTTCAGTGGACAGTACGCGGCTCACGAGGCCGGAGCGCTCCGCTTCCGTCGCATCCATCATGCGGCCTGTCAGCATCATGTCCATTGCCTTCGACTTGCCTACAAGGCGTGTCAGGCGCTGGGAACCACCGATTCCCGGAATGACGCCCAGCTTGATCTCTGGCTGGCCGAATTTTGCATTTTCTGCAGCGATGATAAAGTCGCACGCCATGGCAATTTCACAGCCGCCGCCGAGGGCATAGCCACTGACTGCCGCGATCACAGGTTTGCGCACGCGGGCAAACACATTGTTGATTTCAGCGAACATGTCGATTTTCAGCACTTCCGCGAAGGACCGTGCAGACATCTCCTTGATATCTGCGCCCGCGGCGAATGCTTTTTCGCTGCCGGTGATCACGATGCAACCAATCTCTGCATCGGCGTCCAGCGCCAGAAGCGCCTCGCCCAGTTCACTCAGCAGCATGCTGTTAAGCGCGTTCAGCGCATCCGGGCGGTTCAATGTAATCAGCCCAACGCCTTCTTGCTTATCCAGCAGAATTGTTTCGAAAGTCATAATACAGCCTTTTGTTGCTTCGACCTTTGGACCCGACTCCTACTTCGGTGGATCAGATTTGAAAAGCCCTTTGTGCGGATTGGCTGGTTTGCCCCAAGATTTGGTTACTTCCGGGGCTCAAGTCTCAAGATAAGCTTTGCGGCTTTCGCATCAGGTGCACTGCTTGTGAAGGTCAGGCGATTCTCTTCCCGCTTGCAGACCATCGTCGGGGCTGCATGCGCACACTCCCAGCCCAGCGCAATCAGTGATTCCCGGTAGGATTTCATTGCATTGGCGGGCGTATCTGCCAGCAAAAGCCGGGCTTCGGCCACAGTGCCGGATGGTGTGTCGAAAATCACCGGGTCGTCTTCAAGCGCCTTCACCACAGGCAGCAACGGCACATCCGGGAAGCCTTCCAGAAAGGTGTCCTCCGCCTGTATGGCAGAAGCGGCGAACATCATTGAAAGGGCCAAAATTATTAGGCGCATGGTTTAGCGGTTTCCTTCATCGCTGGCAGGAAGGGCAATAGAATGTAGACCGATTCGATTGCACAATCCGCGTCACCGTACCACCACATTCGGGCTTTGAACACTTTTCTCCTTCCCGGCCATAAGCCTGGAAGCTGTGTTGGAAATATCCCAGTTCGCCATCCACGCGGGCATAGTCCTTGAGCGTTGATCCCCCCGCTTCAATTGCCTGTGTCAACACCTCGCGGATGATCGGGAACAGGCGCTCAGCGCGTTTGCCTGCCACGCTGTCTGCGGTGCGTTTGGGGCTGATGCCTGCGCGCCAAAGGGCCTCGCACACATAGATATTACCAAGGCCCGCCACCAGTTTCTGGTCCAGAAGGGCGGCCTTGATGGTGCTCTTGCGGCCCTTCAGGCCCGCGTTCAGCACATCAAGGTTAAAGCTGTTGCCCAGGGGTTCCGGCCCGATGTTCTTCAGCAGCGGGTGGGATTCCATCTCATCAAGGCTTGTGAAGGTGATGATGCCGAAACGCCGCGTGTCGTTATATATGATATGGTCGCCGCGGTCGGTCACCAGCACCACATGGTCGTGCTTGCCGATCACTGGTGCTTCCTGGCCGGCAGGTGTGATTGTCACCCGGCCTGACATCCCCAAATGCAAAATCACCACAAGCTCGTCAGCGCATTCGATCAGGATATATTTTGACCGGCGGCTGAGCCGTTCAACATGATTACCTGTCAGCCTTTCGGAGAAATCCACCGGGATTGGCAGGCGTAAATCCGGCCTGTTCGCAACGGCGCTTTTAATCGTGGCGCCTTCAAGCACAGGTGCAAGGCCGCGCCTTACGGTTTCGACTTCGGGAAGTTCGGGCATTTTGTCGCGATAGCTCCTTATATATAAACGAGGCTGGCGCATGCGCGCTGCCTGGGCTATGGTCCGCCAAAATGACAGGCTATGCACCCGATATGTCAAGCAGCAAAGACGATCCTATGAGCGAATCACACACTTCGGACGCCCCCCAGGGCGAAGCCACCACCCACTTTGGCTTCCAAACCGTTGCGGAAGACAAAAAGGCCGATATGGTCAAGGGTGTCTTCAACTCGGTGGCCAAACGCTATGACATCATGAACGATGTGATGAGCGCCGGCGTGCACCGTGTGTGGAAAAATTCGCTGATCAATACGATCAACCCGCGCCCGAATATGCATCTTCTCGATCTGGCGGGCGGCACCGGCGATATCGCTTTCCGGTTCCTTGATGCATCAAAAGGCGGCAGCGTAACAGTGTGTGATATCAACGCCGAGATGTTGGCTGTAGGCAAGGAGCGGGCAGAAGCGAAGGGCTATGCAGGCCGCGCTGAATTCGTGTGCGGGGACGCCATGAAGCTGCCGTTCGAGAACCGCTCTGTCGATGCCTATACCATTTCATTCGGGATCAGGAACGTAACGCGGGTTCATGAGGCGCTCGATGAAGCCTACCGTGTCTTGAAGCCCGGTGGCACATTCTATTGCCTTGAGTTCAGCCCCGAGGTGGTGCCTGTGCTACAAGAGGCCTATGATACTTACAGCTTTAATGTGATCCCCAAGATGGGCGAGTTCATTACCAAGGATGCCGATAGCTACCAGTATCTGGTGGAATCGATCCGGCGTTTCCCGGCCCCTCAAAAGTTTGCCGATATGATCAAAGCCGCAGGCTTTAGCCGCGTGAAGTATCGCACCATGTCGGCCGGGGTGGTGGCGATCCATCAGGGCACCCGGATTTAAAGGGGCTGAAGCCGTGCGCACCATCGGATACCTAATACAGCTTTATATGATGGCCGTGGGGCTTCGGCGCTTTGGCGCGATCCGTGCGCTTGCGAACATCGAGCTGGTGCCTGCGTGGGCGCCGCGCCTTCTTCGTCTTTTTACCTTTTATATCCCGCGCAAGCTTAGCCTGCCTGAATCGGATGGTGAACGGCTGGCGCTGGCGCTGGCCGCCATGGGCCCGGCCTATATCAAGCTTGGCCAAACGCTCGCCACCCGGCCTGACCTTGTGGGTCGCCCGCTCGCAGAAGGCCTGACCACGCTGCAGGACCGCCTGCCGCCTTTCAAGTTCGAGAAAGCAAAAGCCATAATCGAATCGGAACTGGGCGGCACGCTGGAAGATCATTTTCAGTCGTTCGAGGAAACGCCTGTGGCGGCGGCTTCAATCGCGCAGGTGCACAAGGCGGTTACGGAAAAAGGCGTGCCGGTTGCTGTGAAGGTGCTGCGGCCCGATATTGAAGCGCGCTTCATCCGCGACCTGAAGCTGTTTGACTGGCTGGCAGGTATTGCTGAAAGCAATGTGAAGGAAGCCCGCCGCCTGCGCCTGACCAAGGTGGTCGATAAGGTGAAGGAAACAAGCCTGCGCGAGATGGACCTTCGGCTTGAAGCGGCCGCGGCGTCAGAGCTTGCAGAAAACATGAAGGGCGAAAGCGGTTACCGCCTGCCCAAGATCGAATGGGACCATACAGCCCGCCGCGTGATGACGCTTGAATGGATCGACGGCATCCGCCTTGCCGACCGCGCAGCCCTTGAAGCGGCAGGGCATAATCTGGAAGCCCTTGGTGAAACCGTTGTGCAGGTGTTCCTGACCCAGGCGCTGCGGGATGGCTTCTTCCATGCTGACCTGCACCAGGGCAATCTGATTGTGGAACCTGACGGCACCATAGCGGCGATTGATTTCGGCATCATGGGGCGGCTATCGAAGCGCGAGCGCCAGTTTTTGGCTGAAATCCTGTATGGCTTTATCAGGCGTGATTACATTCGTGTGGCGCAGGTGCATTTTGATGCGGGCTATGTGCCAAGGAACCAGAGCCTGGAGGAGTTCGCACAGGCCCTTAGGGCCATTGCAGACCCGATTATGGACCTGCCGGTGGAAGAGATTTCCGCAGGCCAGCTTCTGGCGCAGCTTTTTGCCACGACGGAGCGCTTCTCAATGCAAACGCAGCCGCAACTTTTGCTGCTGCAACGAACCATGGTCATGGCCGAAGGCATGGCGTTGCATCTGTATCCAACCGCCAACATGTGGCAGATATCCGAACCCGTGATTGAGGCATGGATACGCGCCAACCTGTCGCCTGAGGCACGCCTCGCTGATATGGTGGCGAACTTGCCGCGCTTCATCGAACGCCTGCCATACCGCATTGAGAAGTGGCTGGCGGAAGATGATACAGCCCCTGCGCAAACAGATTGGCAATCGGACCAGCCCGCGCCGCGTGGTGCGCGCCTGTGGCCCTTCGCGCTTGGCATCATAACCGGCGCGGCCGTTCTCAAAATTTTGATGTTGTAGCGCGCCTGCGCCCTTAAATGCGCCTTGAGGTAAAACCGCTTCCCGCCTATATGTCGGGGACCGGTTTTTTTAAAAGGGCGCCCTATGCTCAAAGGCAAACGCATATTACTGATCATCGGCGGCGGGGTCGCGGCCTATAAGGCGCTTGACCTGGCGCGGCGGCTGATGGAACGCGGCGCAAGTGTGCGCGGTGTGCTCACATCCGGCGGGCAGGAATTTATCACGCCGCTATCTGTGGCAAGCCTGACGGGTGACGAATGCTATACGGACCTCTTTTCCCTGAAGGATGAGGCCGAGATGGGGCATATCCGCCTCAGCCGCGAGGCTGACCTGATCTTGATCGCACCCGCCACGGCTGACTTGATGAGCAAGATGGCCAACGGTATCGCGAACGATCTGGCGAGCACAATCCTGCTGGCGACCGATAAGCCTGTGATGATCGCGCCTGCGATGAACGCCCAGATGTGGGATCACCCCGCCACCAAACGCAATATCGAAACCCTCAAAAATGATGGCATCCATATGGTGCCGCCTGGCAGCGGCATGTTGGCGTGTGGCGAAGTGGGGCAGGGGCGCTTGGCGGAAGTGATGGATATGGTTGCAGCCGTGGAAGATTTCTTCGGCGGCGATAATTTGCTGCTGTCAGGCAAGCGCGCGGTGGTCACCGCAGGCCCAACGCACGAGCCGATCGACCCTGTGCGCTATATCGCCAACCGCTCAAGCGGGCGGCAGGGATTTGAAGTGGCGGCGGCGCTTTCCCGCCTTGGCGCAGACGTAACACTGGTGGCTGGCCCTTGCGGGCAGGAGACACCCGCAGGCGTAACCCGCGTGGATGTGGAAACCGCGCGCGAGATGGAAGCCGCGGTTGAGGCTGCGCTGCCCGCCGATATCGCCGTGTGCGTGGCGGCGGTGGCTGACTGGCATGTGAAGAACGGTGGCGCGCAAAAACTGAAGAAATCGAAGGACGGCACGCCCGAGCTTGAGTTTGGCGAAAACCCCGACATCCTGAAGGGGCTGAGCGCCCGCACGGAAGGCCGCCCTGCGCTTGTGGTGGGCTTCGCCGCCGAAACCGAAAATGTGGTTCAGCACGCCACCGAAAAACGCGCGCGCAAAGGCTGTGACCTGATCGTGGCGAATGACGTATCTGCTGCTACGGGCATCATGGGCGGCGACCATAATGAAATTCATCTGATCAGTGCGGCGGGGGACGAGCACTGGCCGAAAATGGAAAAAAGCGCGGTGGCTGACAAGCTGGCGCTGAAGATTGCAGAGATACTGAAGGGGTAACGCGAATGCGCGATAGTAAAGTGGTGATTGAGGTCAAGACGCTGGAGCATGGCAAGGGCTTGCCGCTACCGAAATATGAGACCGAACAATCCGCAGGGATGGACCTGTATGCAGCCCTCGCGGAAGGGGAGACAATCACCCTTGGTGCGCTAGACCGTGCCATGATCCCAACGGGCCTTGCCATGGCGTTGCCTGCAGGGTTTGAAGCGCAGGTGCGCCCGCGGTCGGGCCTTGCTGCCAAGAACGGTGTTTCGGTTTTGAACACGCCCGGCACCATCGATGCCGACTATCGCGGCGAAGTGAAGGTGATTCTGGTGAACCTGTCGAACGAGCCTTTCACCATTGAGCGCGGCATGCGCATCGCCCAGATGATCATCGCCCCGGTAACGCAAGGTGCTTGGGCAGAGGTTGATGAACTGGATGAGACCGCCCGCGGCGCTGGCGGCTTTGGCTCAACGGGTGTGAAATAACGGGTGAGGCCAAGGTAGGCTTGCCCCATTTGTGACACTGTCAGGTGGGAAACTGAAGCTACTGCGATGATAAGTATTATCCTCGACTTTTTCGGCAACTAGGCCAAAGGCGGCATGATTATGAAAACCAAACTGGCAGCACTGATTCTTGTGGGCGGCAGCCTTGTGGCGCTTGGCGGGGCTATTTCGTCCGACAGCCCCAATGAGGCCCCAGCGCTTGAACTATCTGAAAAGATGCGCGGGTTCCTGAAGTTCGAGATGGGCGCGCTGGCGCGGGCTGGGCGCGAGATTGAAAAAGCACTGGCGGAAGGCGATAGCGCCACCGTGCAGGAAAACGCCGCCAAGATGGATAAGGCCTTTATCATGAGCCAGGACATCACCACCCTTGATCTGCGGGAGCTTGAGGCCGTTCTCGGTGAAGCGTTCGTGGCACAGGACAAAGAGTTCCACGCCATGGGCCGGGCGCTTGAGGCGGCCGCCAAGGCGAATGACCTGAAGGGCCAGCGGGTGATCTTTGATGATATGCTGCATGCCTGTGCGTCCTGCCATCAGGCCTATGCGCCGGAAGCCCCTATTCTGGAATAAAGGCCCCTTATGGATTTCACCGACGATCAGCTGGAGCGGTACTCGCGCCATATCATCCTTAAGGAAGTGGGCGGCGCGGGCCAGATCGCATTGATGAACGCCAAGGTGCTGGTTGTGGGAGCGGGCGGCCTTGGTGCGCCCATGCTTCTTTATCTGGCGGCTGCGGGCGTTGGCACGATCGGTATCGTTGATGACGATGCAGTTGAGCTTTCTAACCTGCAGCGGCAGGTGATCCACACCACCCCCGATGTGGGCAGGCCGAAGGTGGAAAGCGCGGCAGAGAAAATCCGCGCGCTCAATCCTGACGTGACAGTGAATATATACCCTGAGCGCCTGACGCCTGCGAACGTGATCCGCATCATTGCTGATTATGACATCGTGGCCGACGGCACTGACAACTTCAAAACCCGACATCTGGTAAACGACATGTGTGTGGCGCTTGAAAAGACGCTCGTGTCCGGTGCGCTGTCGTCCTATACCGGCCAGCTTGCTACCTTCAAGCCGCACGCGGGTGAAGGCCTGCCGTGCTACCGCTGTTTCTTGCCCCATACGCCGCCCCGGAATGAGGGAGGCACTTGTGCAGACCACGGCATTCTTGGGGCTGTTGCTGGCATGGTGGGCACCATGCAGGCACTTGAAGTGCTGAAGGAAATCACGGGCGTGGGCGAAAGCTTGGCGGGCAAGATGATGCTTATGGATGTGCGCGACATGAGCATGCGCAAGATAAAGCTGCCACAAGACCCGAACTGCCGGGTATGTGCCAAAGGGGAAGACTGATGGCCAAGGTGCAAAAGGCGAAACATCCGATGACGTTGATGGTGATCAGCGGTGATCCGGAACGCATCCATATGGCCCTGATGATGGGGGCAACGGCATCAGCCATGGGCCGCCCGGTAACCTTTTTCTTTTCAAAATCCGCAACCCGGTTCCTGACGGTGGATGGCTGGGCGTCGCTTCAGACAGCCGCTGGCGTGGCAGGACCAGAGATGGACGCGGCACTAGAAGAAAAGGGCGTGGCGGATACCAGCATCCTGATGGATGGCCTTGCAGCATTGGACGCGCGTTTCCTTGTTTGCGAATCGGCCCTGCGCGAGCACAGCATTGATGTGACAGACCTGACCACCCGCCCGGCAATTGAGATCGCAGGCCTTGCCGAGATTATTGAAAAAGGCCACGGCGGCGACTGGCTGACCTTTTAGTTTCCTGAAAACCACTTCACACCTCCAGTGCGGCTTCTTGTGTTTTGAACGTTACCATG
>JABXIV010000019.1 GCA_013372925.1 Alphaproteobacteria bacterium | reverse complement strand
TTGATCTCGAGGAAATCGGCGAATGCATGATCGCCCCATTCGCGGCCATTGCCTGATTGCTTGTAGCCACCGAATGGCGCGCTAATGTCACCTGCCGCACCATTGATATACACCATGCCTGTCCGCATGCGGGATGCCACTTTGCGGGCGCGTTCAAGGTCAGACGACTGCACAGCGCCCGAGAGCCCATAAGGGCTGTCGTTTGCGATGCGCACGGCATCATCTTCATCTTCATAGCCCATAATCGCCAAAACCGGGCCGAACACCTCTTCGCGGGCAATCGTCATGTCAGGCGTTACATTAGCGAAAACTGTCGGCTTCACGAAGAAGCCCTCTTCGCAGCCCTCAGGCCGACCAGGGCCACCCACAACAAGGCGCGCACCCTCATCAATGGCTTCCTGCATCATAGCGCCAACCTTGCCAAACTGTGCTTCGTGGGCGATCGGCCCCATGGTGGTTTCTTCCTTGGTTGGGTCACCGGTCACAACGCTTGATGCAGCCTGGCTCGCAATCGCGGCGGCTTCATCCATCCGGTCTGCTGGCACCAGCATTCGCGACAACAGTGTACAGGTTTGGCCTGTGTTCCGCATAGCTGACAGCGTTTCACGCGCCACTACTTCCTCAAGGTTTGCGTCATCAAGGATAATGTCGGCAGACTTGCCGCCCAGTTCCTGGGCTACGCGCTTGATCGTGGGCGCCGATGCAGCCTGTACAGCAGCCCCCATACGGGTAGAGCCCGTTACAGACATCATATCAATATCAGGATGACGAGACATGGCATCACCCACTGTTGGGCCTTCACCATAAACAAGGTTGTAAACACCTGCAGGCACGCCGGCCGCGTCCATCATTTCGGTGAACAGTTGTGCGCTATAAGGTGCAACTTCACTTGGCTTCAGCACCATAGTGCAACCCGTTGCGATAGCAGGTCCAACCTTGCAAGTGATCTGGTTAATCGGCCAGTTCCAGGGCGTGATCATGCCCACAACGCCAATCGGTTCCTTCACGATGCGGGTAGGGCCGCGATCTTCATGAAAACTATAGTTTTCGAGAACCTTAGCAGCCGTAATCAGGTGCCCCAAACCGGAAGGCGCATGTGCCCGTTCCGCCAGTGTTTTCGGCGCGCCCATCTCAAGGGTGATTATCTCGGCCATCTCGGCCATGCGCTTCTTGTATTCAGCGATGATATTGTTCAGCAGCTCAAGTCGGTCTTTACGGCTGGCGAAGGCAAATGTTTCAAAGGCTTTCCGTGCTGCTGCCACAGCTTTATCAAGATCAGCCGTGTTGCCAAGGATCATTTCACCAGACTTTTTCGCAGTCGCCGGATTTGTCAGGTCACGCGTTTTGAATTCTGCGGGCTCTACCCACTCACCACCAATATAATGCTTGTAAAGCTGCCGCATCCGACGCCTCCTTCTCATGAAACTAAAACAGGGTTCTGCAAGATAAATGGGATTGCTCTTTTGTCAAACAACCCCTCCTTGCCCTTTTAAAAAGGGCCTTTTCCCTGACGATCTTGCATCTTGTTTATGAACATTTTGCGCCAGCGGTTCGGCATCCAGCGAGAAAGCCTGTCGGCCCAGCGGGCATCCTTGCCCACAAGGATGCGATAATCGCCCCGGTCAACACCGGTAAGGATGATATTCGCCGCCCCCGCAGGTGTTGTGATCGCCAGCTCCTGGAACCTTTCCTGCGTTTCACCATCGGCAATTTCACCTTCGATATTATTCAGGTGCTTGCCTGACCGCACGATATTGGTGTCCACACCGCCCGGATGCACTGAATGCACCTGCACGCCAGTGCCCTCCAGTTCATACACAAGGCTTTCATTGAAACCCTTCACCGCGTGCTTTGCCGCACAGTAGGCCGACTGGCTTGGAATTCCAACCAGCCCGAACAGGCTTGAGATATTCACAATATGGCCCCGCCCGCGTTTGAGCATGCCCGGAAGCGCCGACTTTGTGCCATACACAACGCCATAGAAATTGATGTTCATAACCCACTCAAGGTCAGCATAGGTCATCTTCTCAACGGTATCAGAGAGCGACACACCGGCATTATTGAAGATGATATCAATGCCGCCCATTTTGGCTTCAGCATCTTGAACGGCCTGCTCGACCGCCGCGCGGTCTGATACATCCAGCGCCTTGGTGTGTACATTGGCCTGAACGCTACGCAGGGCGGCCGCTGTTTCGTCCAGCCCTTTCTCGTTTACGTCGGTCAGGTAAAGCGCTGACCCACGCGCTGCCAGGGCTTCCGCCAACGCCCGCCCGATGCCGGACGCTGCGCCTGTGATAAAAGCTGTCTCTATCTGTGCCATATCAATTCCCCCATCTTGCCTCAAAGAAGCTGGCCATATCCCGGATCGCACGCTTTCCTTCAGGAACAATCTGGGCGCTGAAGTGCCACACATGGTGCATCTTCTTCCAGACATCGAGCGTTACATCCACACCGGCTTCCCTGGCCTTCTCGGCAAAGCGCAGGGAATCGCCCAGCAGAATTTCCTCCGACCCCACTTGAACAATAGTGGGCGGCAAGCCCGCCTGCTCGCCGAACAGGGGCGAGCACCGTGGGTCAGTTATGTCAAGATCGCCCGCGAAAACCTGCCCGGCAGTGCCGATACCTTTGGCATCCAGCATGACATCCTTATCGCGGTTAGTTTGTACGGTTTCGCTCTCGCCTGTGACATCGAGCCAAGGTGATATCAGCGCCAGCGCCTTCGGCGGCACGCGGTCACTATCACGGATTGCTTGCGCTGCCGCGAGTGTCAGGCCACCACCGGCGCTATCACCTGACATCGTGATCGGCACACCCGGGTTTTCCTTTTGTATCCAGTCATAGGCTGCAAGGGCGTCTTCGATCTGGCTTGGGCACTTGTGGGCTGGTGCCAGCCGATAGTCCAGCAGGAAAACACGCGCTTTCATGGCTTTGGACAGCATAGCCCCCAACAGGTAATAGGCCTTGGGTGAGCCCCAGACATACCCCCCGCCATGGCTATAGAATAAAATTCTGTCTTCCCGCGCGCCCGGCATGGAAATCCACTCGCCGCGTACCGTATCCGTTTCCACCTTTTCAATGGTCGCCTCTTTCGGCGCACCGGGCAGGCTGCCCTCCATGGCCTTAAGCGCTGTGGCGAAATGCTTTAGCCGCACCTCGTCGGGGGCTGTCTCCAGCTCTTTCGGGCGAAACACAGATCTGATTTTCCGGCGTACAAGCCAGGCACGAATGGACATATTTTTTCCTCCCCATGCAGCCTTTCTGTGCCTCGCGCCCTCCTCCCTTCAGAGGGCAAACGAAGCGACTGCCTTCTCTTGCATATTAATGTAGATCATTATACAGTCAATCAACCTGTTGCACGTGATGCAAACAGCCGCTACAAGCATCAAAGCAACCTCGCCTGCCCTCATACTTTTCCAACAACTGTTCAAATAATATGCTTGCACCCATTAATGGGTTTCATTAATGATTTAGGTGGGGAAGGTATAAATTGGGAGAGAAGGGGTGAACCGCCAGCACGACGGAAAGTCGAAACGCGCTGATGCGACCAGAGCCGCCCTGATCGGCGCCGCAGAGCGGTTGATCGCCGAAAAGGGCCTCGCAGCCGTTTCAACCAGAGAAATCCTTCAGGAAGCCGGTCAGCGCAATCAGTCTGCACTGCAATATCATTTCGGCTCCAAGGAAGGATTGATGCGCGCCACGATCAGTGAGCGCACCAAGCAGATTGATGATCGCCGGAAAGAACTGATTGCCAATTGGCCAGCCGAACCGACGCTGGAACAAATTCTTGAGGTACTGGTTCTGCCCCTCGCCGAACTCGCTGAAGAAGAGATTGGCGGCAAGCACTATATTCTTTTCCTCTGCCAAGCGATCACGCAGCCTGACTGGGACCTGAGGCAGGCCATCATGGATTTCGAGCTGACTGGCCTTGGGCAAACCTACAAGGTTTATGACCAGCTGCTTTCCAACCTGCCTGATGAAGCACGCATTGTGCGCCAGGAAATCGTGTATGACATGGCGATCCTGACACTGAAACGGTGGTGCATTCGGGAAATGGAGCTCACGCCCAAACAGATCACCAAACTGGTGATCCATGCGGCGAAAGCAATTCTGGAGCCCCCAAAAAACCGGGTCTAGCTTGCTTTCGCAGGTTCTGTCAGGAAATTGGCGCTCGGCTTACCAAAGAAATAGCCCTGCCCGTAATCCACGCCAAGCTCGGTCAGCAATTTGGCATGTTCCTGCGTTTCAACCCATTCGCCAACTGTAACGATGCCCAGGTCACGGCACAGTGTAACCATGGACCGCAGATAGGCCCGATCTTCCTTGTTGGTGATCGCGTCGCGGATATAATCCCCATCGATTTTAAGGGCATCTACCTTCAGCTTCTTCAAATACTGGAAGCCTGCGGCGCCCGCGCCGAAATCGTCAAGGTACACCTTGAAGCCAAGGCTGCGCATTTCCTGAACCGATTTCCCCAATGCATCAAGGTCATGAATTTTGGCGGATTCTGTAATCTCAAGAGACAGATACTGCTTCAGGTCCTTGTTGCCGCGCAGAAGCGAGATCAGTTCGATCATGAAATTGGGGCTGGAAAGCGACCGGCCAGACAAATTCACTGCAATACCCGGTGCGCCGCCTTTCCGCAGCAATTCCCTGATTTTCCGGATCGCGCGGGTTACCACCGCATAATCAAAATCGTCGATCAAACCCACGTCTTCCGCAAAACGGATCATCTCCCACTGGGATTTAATCATTGGCGGCAGATCGAAACGCGTCAACGCCTCGAAGTGATGCACCGTACCCTTTTTAAGATGCACAATTGGCTGGAAAACAAGCGAGAATGAGCCTTCTTCCAAAACCTTTCGGAAGGCGCGAACCCGTTCGGTTGTCTCCCCAATCAAGGTGGCACAGTTTTTCTGGATCTCATCAACTGCAAAGCCCGCATTGTCATTGGCAAAGTTCTGCAAGCTGAACACCAAGGCTTTCAGGTTGTCTGCTTCGCTCAGGTGCGCTTCAGAGGCATCAATCGTCGCAGACGTCAGGCCAACGCCTGTAGCTTTCTTCAACTGGGCGGCAAAGTCCACCTTCTGGACCTTTTCATCCGTCTTGTCATGCACCACCGCGAACTTGTCATCCGCCAGCATGGTTGCGTGGGAGCCGCCAATCGAGAAGGATTTCAGATAATCCTCGATCACTTTCTGGCGGTCTGCGTCCAGCGCTTCGCCCGAACTGGCTTCAAGCACTGTTACGAGCATATTCTCGGCGGCATCCGGGTTGCCTTCAAACAACCCTTCAAGCCGATCGAAGAACTGTTTTTTCTTGTCTTCAACGGAGGCGGGGGCTTGCTTGTCTTTCGTGGCACCAATGCGATAAGGCTTGGAAAGAACTGCATAAATTCGGTCTTTAGCCGTAGGAAGCTTGGCGATGAAAATCGCAAACTCGCTTTTTTTACTGCCCTCTTTGCCAACCACGAGCGTGAAAGGCCCAAGCCTGTTGGCACCTGTCAAAGTTTTTGCTGCGTTTTCAATGATGCCTTTGCCTTGGCCAGACAGCAGATCAAGAAAGTTGGTTTTGCCGTCACCTGCAACAGCACCAAGAGTGTTCTTGATAGCGCCGTCTGCGCTCTGGATATTAAAATCCAGATCCAGCTCAAGCAGCAGATCACCCACGCAGAATGCGTAACCTAAAAATCGTCCCGGTACTTTGCTCATAGAATCTTATAATAAATGCCGCGCAAAAGCGCTTTTTCCCCTTAACCCCAAACCTGTTTCGCACAGAAGCGTTAGCAAAGCGTAAAGCTTTTCCAACTTGCGCCCCTTGCCCCAGGCTTGTTTTGACACTCCCTAACCAAAAGCTATTAACAATATTGTCAAATAAAGACCATAAATGTAATGCTGATTTCCATAAAACGGAAAGTAAAGTTTCAGGCTACTTTATTTAAACCAATTCATTTGCGGGGGAAGGCAATATGTCGATGTTCACACAAAACATGCTTAACAGGCGCCACGTTCTTGGCGGCATTGGCGCTGGCGCAGGCCTGCTTGCGTTGCGCGGCCAAGCAGCCAAAGCAGATGAGGCCGCAGGCTTCACCCATGGCGTGGCCAGTGGAGACCCCCTTGCAGATCGTGTGATTCTCTGGACACGTTTTGTCCCCAGCGGCGGCACAGCCACAAACGCCACCGTGGCATGGGAAGTGGCAAGCGACAACGCCTTCAACACCATCATCAGCCACGGCACTGCCAAAACCGGCCCCAAGCAAGACTTTACAGTCAAGGTTGACGCCAAGGGCCTGTCCCCAGCCTCTCGGTATTTCTACCGTTTTAGCGCAGAGGGGCAGCAAAGCCCTGTAGGTCAGACCAAAACATTGCCATCGACCGGCGCAAAACACGCCAGCATGGCGGTTATCTCCTGCGCCAACTATCCGCAGGGATTCTTCAATGTTTACAGGGAGCTCGCTAGCCGAAACGTGGATATGATCCTGCATCTCGGGGATTATATCTATGAATATGCAGATGGCGTTTACTCAAACGATGCCGCTGTTGCCAACGGCCGCGCGATCAAGCCAAAGAACGAACTTGTGGTTATCGAAGACTATCGCACGCGTTATGCGCTCTATCGCGGTGACCCGGATTTGCAGGCAGCCCACGCGGCGCACCCCTTCATCTGTGTTTGGGATGATCACGAAATCTGCAACAACACATGGAAAGCGGGCGCAGAAAACCACAACGAAGATGAAGGCGATTTCGAAGCCCGCAAGGAAGCTGCCATCCGCGCCTATCATGAATGGATGCCAATCCGCGACAACAAGGCCGGGAAAGACAAGATATTCCGCACATTCGACATTGGCGGGCTTGCCAGCCTGATCATGCTGGATACGCGCCTGTATGGCAGAGACAAGCAACTGGAATATGAGCATGATCTGCCTATGCGCAGTATCCCCTTCGATTTTTCAGATCAGCAAAACCCGAAAGCCATTCTGGATGCCGCAAGCCTGAAAAAAGTGCCGAAGGCCGCAGTGAAACACATCCCCGTGCCCTTCGACATGCGCGGCGAAAAACCTGTGCCGATGACCGACTTTGCCGCCATCAAGGCGCTTGACCCCAAAAACTTACAAAAGGGCTTTAGCTATCTACCTGATACGGACAAGTTCCAGCATGACATTCTAGGCGCGGAAAGCCGCACCATTCTGGGCACAGAACAGGAAAACTGGCTGGCGGGCGAGTTTGCCACATCAAAAGCCAATAATGTGCCTTGGCAAATTGTGGGACAGCAGCTTCTGATTGGCCGGGTCGGCATTCCCATGCTGAAGGATGAAGACATTGATTTTGAGAGCTCTAAGTTCGTAAGCAAGGCAAGATTTGATGCCATCCGCATGATGGGACGCCTTGGCATGCCCCTGAACCTGGATTTCTGGGATGGCTACCCAGCATGTCGGGAACGCATTTATGCTAAGGTGAAGGAAAAGGCGAACAATGCGATTTTCCTGTCTGGCGACACACACAACGCCTGGTGCTTTGACCTGACCGATGAAAATGGTGACAACGTCGCAGTGGAATTTGCAACCCCAAGCGTCAGCTCACCCGGCATGGAGGCCTACATCCCGGCAGACCCGGCGCGCGTTCATGAAGAAGTGATGAAAGCCTGCCCGGAGCTTACCTACTTTAACAGCAAAGACCGCGGCTGGATGGAGCTGGACATAACGCCAGACCGTGTTGCCACCACATGGCATTATGTTTCAACGGTATTGAGTCACGATTATAGCACCTCGATAGGGCCAACAGTTGTCACCAAGGCTGGTGACCATACTGTCTCTATCGCTGGCTAAATCAAAACCATTGGCTAATAAAAAAAGGCGCCCTCCCTTGGGCGCCTTTTCCTTTTTTCACCTTGCCCTAGCCTAGTGATCCTGGGCAGCGGCGGCACCGCTGGGCACCCTGATATCTTCCACCAAATGCTGTACGGCCTCGGGTGGCGCAGGCGTGAAGCGATCAACCAGGAACGCCGTGCCGAAATTCAGAACCATACCAATCATCCCGATACCCTCGGGCGATATCCCGAACCACCAATGATCCGCTGTGTTCATTTCCGGTGAGACAAACTTGAAATAAACAATATAGGCGGCTGTGAACAACAGCCCCACAAGCATGCCTGCTATCGCCCCCTCGCGGTTCATGCGTTTCGAGAAAATGCCCATCAGTATCGCGGGGAACAGGCTTGCTGCAGCAAGGCCAAAAGCGAAAGCCACAACTTGCGCCACAAATGCTGGCGGGTTGATTCCCAGATACCCTGCAATGGCGATTGCAACGACTGCAGCAATGCGGGCAGCCCGCAACTCTTGCATATCAGAAATCTCTTTCATGATCGTACGCTTAAGTAGGTCATGGCTAACAGCAGTGGAAATCACCAGCAGAAGCCCCGCCGCAGTACTGAGCGCTGCCGCGAGACCACCTGCAGCCACGAGCGCAATCACCCATCCTGGCAATTTGGCGATTTCAGGGTTTGCCAATACCATGATGTCCCGGTCGATATACACTTCATTGGAACTATCGGTGGTGGGGTTTACAAGCAGTCGCTCACCGCTTTCACCACGCTGGTCGCCATCAAATGCCGGCTTGCCGTCAAAGGGGGCTCCAGGGCGGTACTGCACCGCGCCGTCCCCGTTTTTGTCCCGCCAGGCGATCAGCCCCAGCTCTTCCCAGTTCTTGAACCACTGGGGTGTCTCGGCATAGGTGGTTTCATTCACCTCGTTGATGAAATTCAGTCGCGCGAAGGCCCCTACTGCTGGCGCCGTTGTATAAAGAATAGCGATAAACACCAGCGCCCACCCGGCAGATATGCGCGCATCAGATGCCTTGGGCACCGTGAAAAACCGAACGATAACATGCGGCAGGCCTGCGGTTCCTACCATTAGGGCAGCCGTGATCGCGAAAACATCAATCGTGGATTTGCTGCCATTTGTATAGGCGGTGAACCCAAGGTCAATGAGCGCGCCATCGAGTTTCTCCAGTACCGTAAGGCCAGAGCCATCAGCCACTTCCGCCCCCAACCCGAGTTGCGGCACCGGATTGCCAGTCATCAACAGCGAGATAAAGATGGCTGGCACCGTATAGGCAAAGATCATCACGCAATATTGCGCCACCTGCGTATAGGTAATACCCTTCATACCGCCCAGCACCGCATACATAAACACGATGGCCATACCGATCACGACACCAAGCTCAACCTCCACCTCAAGGAAACGCGAAAAGACGATCCCAACGCCGCGCATCTGCCCGGCAACATAGGTAAAGCTGATAAAAATCAGGCACAGAACGGCCACTAGGCGGGCGGCATCGGAATAATAGCGGTCACCGATAAACTCAGGTACAGTGAACTTGCCGTATTTCCGCAGGTATGGCGCCAGCAATAGCGCCAGCAAAACATAGCCACCGGTCCAGCCCATCAGGTAAACAGACCCGTCATACCCAAGAAAGGCGATCAGTCCGGCCATTGAGATGAATGAAGCCGCGCTCATCCAGTCGGCGGCAGTGGCCATCCCGTTCATAATCGGGTGTACACCAGTCCCCGCCACATAAAATTCGCTGGTGTTTGCCACACGCGACCAAATCGCGATGCCGATATAAAGCGCGAAAGAAAGGCCAACAAACAGATACGTTAATGATTGTGCGTCCATGACCTACCCTCTAATCACCAACACCGAACTGCCGGTCAAGAGCCCGCATTCGAAAGGCATAGACAAAGATCAGGACCACAAAAGTAAAAATAGACCCTTGCTGCGCAAACCAAAAGCCCAGCTTGAAGCCAAACAAGTGAAACTGATTAAGCCAGTCTTCCAGCAAAATGCCGAACCCAAAGGACACGACAAACCAGATTACAAGCAGGATACCAAGTAGCTTCAGGTTCGCCTTCCAGTAGGCTTTCCTAACGGAGCTTGCCTCACCAAGGGCAGCCGCCTTTTCGTCCTGTTCCATATGCATTCCCTCCCCAGAAATTGCGCCACTACCTTGAAAGATCGCACTGCTGGCGTCAATTTTTTGTTGGTTTGTTAATAACTAGTGGGCAAAATGGGCGGGCGCTTGGGGGCGAAAATGCGAATAAGAACTTTGTTGAAATACAGACGTTTCAAGCGGTCCCTTGCCTATTCTGTGATCGTCGGCCTAGGCTGGCGCGTTACCCTTGTGATTGGCTTTGTCACAGTCGGCGCATTCCTTATCATGCAGCAATCGCTTGAGCGCAAAGCGCTTGAAGAGTTGGAAACATTTATCAAGGAACGATCGACCCGGGAAAACATCCTCTTTGAACAGATCGTCAAGGCCCACACAAGCGCCACCAATAGCCTGAAAAAATCCCTGGCAACGCACAGCGGCCAACGCGACCTGAAAAGGAGCGCAGCCCGCTTTGACGACTTCTTTCCGATACAGGAAGACGGCACTCGCCGCTCGCGGGACGATCTGTTCGATGGCACAGTTTATTCCGAGACAGATTTTATCGAAGGCATGGGCGCGTACCTTCAGCAAGGTAACGGCCTGTCAGACCTTGAGAAGGAAATCCTGCTCACGGCATTCCTGACAACCCACCGAGTGGGCCAAGCATACCTGCAGGATATCCCCAGCCTGTATTTTTTTACGCCCCGCAATCAATTGCTGATCCACGCACCATTTCGGGAAGATAATCTCCTGTTTTACCGAAAGGACGCCCCGGCCAGTTTCGATTTTCGCGGTCAGGAACTGGTTCAGGTAACATTGCCTGAAAACAATCCTGAAGGCGAAACACGCTGCACCAGCCTGCGCCCAATTATCTATGACCAAACGGAAACAACATGGACGACCGGTTGCCATACACCGATCTATCTGGAAGGTGAGTTCATCGGGGCTTGGGGCAGCAGCATCCTGCTGGACAAACTGCTAAACAACGCCATTGCAGATCGGCCCGAAGGTGCCACCAACATGATCATCACCGCAGACGGCAAGTTGATTGCGCACCCAACCCTGACACAACAGGGAAAGGCAGAAAGCCGGCAACTGGATATCGCGTCTTCCGGGGACACTTTGTTGAAAGAAGTTTTTGCGGCGCTACAGAAAGCCCCAGAGGGGAACGCACCCTTTGTCGCCACTCTGCCTAAATCAAATCATTATCTTGCTGCGGGACGGATCACGATACCGGGGTGGCACTTTGTAACCGTTTACCCCAAAAATCGTGTCCTCGCCACCGCTCGCGATAGCGTTATGATCCTGATCTATGTTGGGGTGGCAGGATTATTCATCGCGCTTTTCAGCCTTCTTGCCGCCATCAGAAAAGATATTATTCGCCCCATCCGGGCCCTTGTCCGGCACAGCCAACAACTGGCGCGCGGCAACCTCAGTTCTCAACCAACTGAAATAGAAAGCACCGCAAACGGCAAAAACGAACTGAACCAACTGGCGCACTCGTCAGCCCGGATGGCCAGACGCCTAAAGGACGCGTTCACGACTTTGGAGCAGCATGTCGAAGAGCGCACCAGAGACCTGGAAGCCGCGAAAACTCAGGCCGAAAAAGCCAATACAGCAAAATCGGACTTCTTGGCCAATATGAGCCACGAAATCCGCACACCACTGACCGGGATCGTTGGTACGCTTGATATCCTTTCCAAAGAAGACTTGCCTGAAACGGCGCAACCCTATGTGAAAATGGCGCGACAATCCGCTGATGGACTACTGGAACTTGTGAACGACATTCTTGATCTTTCAAGAATTGAGGCAGGCAAAACCGTGCTGATGCCCGAACCAATGGCTTTTGCATCTTTACTTAACAAAACGATCTTGAGTCTTGTTCCTCTAGCCACCCAGAAAGGCCTGGATCTTTCGTTCGATGATCAATTGCCGGAAAACCTTTGGCTGGAAGCTGATGGTAAAGCGGTACGCCAGATCTTGATCAACCTGATCGGAAATGCCATCAAGTTTACTAGGGAAGGCAGCGTGACTGTAACGGCAAAAGCCCGCCCATTCCGTCACAACCAGCATTCAATTACGATCACTGTGAAAGACACAGGCGTAGGCATCCCGAAGGATGCCCAAGCGCGCCTGTTTGATCGTTTTGAAATTGTTAAGGAGAACAAAGGTTCAGATCGTTCAACCGGGCTAGGGCTTGCGATCACGAAGCAACTTGTAACGCTTATGCAGGGCTGGATTGCCGTGGAAAGTGAACCGGGCAAAGGAACCAGCTTTATCGTCTCCTTGAAGCTTGATAGCGCCCGCGCCCCCAAAGTAGTTGAAGCACCAAAAGTTGTACCCACAGAAGACAAACTTAAGGGCCTGAAGGTTCTGGCCGTTGACGACAACCCGATCAATCGCGCCATACTGGAAAAGCTTTGTCATTCCCTTGGATTTGAGGCCACAGTTTTTGACGGCGGAGACGCAATGATCAATCATGTCCGTGAAGCCTTGGCATCAGATACTGCGGCACCAAGCATATTCTTGATGGACATCAACATGCCCGGCAAGGACGGCTTTGAAACCTTGGCCGAAATCCGAACACTGGGCGGCTGGGCCGCCACCGTGCCTGCTATCGCTTTCACGGCCCATGCAATTGTCGGCGTGGTTGATGACCTTAAGGCCAAGGGCATGCAAGGCTATGTCGGAAAACCCATCGACCGCGATACCTTCATCAACGAAATTTATCGCTGCCTTCAGGAAGCTGGGAATTGACAATAGCCTCTGCCCCTCTTCTTCTGTACTACCTAAATAGTTGAAGGACCATCACGCCATGCAAACGCCCGCAGAACTGGAAGCCTACCTTTACCGGAATATTCCGATTTCAAAGGCAATGGGTGTTCGCGTGGCCAGTGCTTGCAAAAAAGAGATGGCCCTCCACGCCCCTATCGCGCCGAACATCAACCACAAGCGCACTGTTTTCGGCGGTAGCCTTCAGGCTGTTGCAACGCTTGCCTGCTGGACACTTCTGCATGCGAATTTGCGAGATCAGACCGACCCTGCTGAAATCGTCATTTCAAGCAGCAATATCGATTACATCCGACCCGTAACAGGTAATTTCGAAGTGCGCGCTACGCTGCCAGACCAAAAACGCTGGCAAAATTTCCTCAAGACCTTCAACAAACACGGCAGAGCCCGCATTCAGTTGACCGCGCATATCCTTGAAGAAGAAAACCTGGCGATCGACTACACAGGGTCGTTTGCGGCGCTCAGGGTGTGCTACGCAGCATAAGCCTTAGGTAAAAAAGTGAAGGCGGCAGCCGGGTTAAATAACCGGCTACCGCCATCCATAAGCGCATGAAAGATGGGTTGGAAGGTCGGCCGTGAGCCCCACTTGCCGATAGCACCAAAGTGCCCGCCATTTCTTCTACCAAAGGAGGCGCCCACCACTGAATTGGCGGAAGAGACAGCCCTTCACTTTCATGGCTTTGACCATGTGACCGCACATTTGCGGCATACACAATCAACGCAACGACGAGACGATATGCAATCCTGACCTTTTGGTCAATAACTGTTTTGAGAAATTTTTATGACGACCATGTTGCGCCAATTTCTGGCCAAAAATGGTGCTGACCTTGCCTGACACAGGGGAACTGGTGAAGAAGAAATAGCTTTTAGAACTCGAAAGACAGGCGCGCGTAATAATAGCCGCCCCTGATACCCCAAGGCATGACAACCCATGGATAGCGGAAATTGCCAAAAGCGCCAGGCATACGGCCTTCAGATATCCAGCGTGAAAGCGCATTGTCCGGCAAACGGTCTGGGTAGGTATCCAGAATATTATTGGCCCCCAGCGCCACGGTTACATTCTCGGTAAGGTCATAAGAAAACTCAAGGTCCACAATCGCGGCGGCGCCTGCGCTGTTGGTTTCCCTGTAATCCAGCCCATACTGGTTAACCGCCACATCTTCAGGAATATTGTTCCCCGGTGCCGTATAGAAGGCAGACTGGGTATTGCCGTAAAAATTTACACGCAACAGAAGCCCAAAAGCCCCACGCTGATAATCCGTTGTCGCGGTTGCGCGAAAATGTGGCTGGGATCGTTCAACATTCACTCGTTCAGCAAAGGGAAAGAATTCTTCGGCAGAAACACCGTGCGGGGCATTCACATCAACAATCTTCGTCTTGTTCCAGCTAATGGAACCTGTCAGGCGCAGGTCACCCTTGCCTAGCAAGGTATTGTAAGTCGTAACAAAATCCACCCCCAGCGTTCTTGTATCGACCGCATTCGAGAAAAAAGACCCTGCCTCAATTGCGCCAAGCTCCAGCCCGTCAGGAATCGGCAACGTTGGCCCCAACACGATCCTGTCCTGAATATCGATCCGGTATGCATCCAGCGTTACCTTAAGGTTTTCGGCCGCAGTCCACACTGCGCCGAACGACAGGTTCCGGTTGGTTTCATGGCGCAGCTTCTCAACGCCATAGGCCTTTGGTATCACATGCCCTTCAGGTGCCACCAGTGTTTGGGTCAAGCCTTCTGCGCTCGTGTTCGTAATCACAGATGTAAAGGCACGCTGCGCAAGGGCTGGCGCTCGAAATCCAGTCGCAACTGCGCCCCGCAAGGCAACCGTTTTAGATGCCTGATACCGGGTAGATATTTTTCCCGTGAGCTTACTGCCGGTACCGCCAAAATCTTCATAGCGTGTTGCCGCCGTGAAGAACCAGTTGTCTGCGGGTTCAAATTCTGTATCGATGTAGAAAGCGTAGCTGGACCGCCCCAGCTTTCCAGCCACTTCGTCGCTATAGCCCGGAAAGCCCTGGAAACCACATGTCGCGATCACGTCTGGGTCAAGGATGGACGGAACCAGTTCCCCCTTGATCGTGCCGCACGCGTAAGAAGCCGGGTCACCAGCCTGAATGCCGTATAGCTCGTCCCGAAACTCAAACCCAAAAGCATGGGTCAGAGAGAGTTCGCCAAAATGGCTGGCTCCGGCAACATCCAAATTCACCATAAATTGTTCGAATTGAAGCGCACCGGAAAAACCCTCGGTAATTGCTTCTTCCACTGGATCGAGCCCAAGATAAAAGGCCGCAGACGCCATGGAAACATTCACCGTGTTTTCAGCACCGAACGAAAAATGCGTGCGGCCATATGTACCGCTCAGGTCAAACTGCCAACCATTTTCTGCGTGATGCCGAAAACCAATTGCCTGGCTAAAGTCGCTCACATCGGTGCGCTGCAGGGGCAAAAAACCCTCGGGATAAAGCTGTGGCACCGACCGCGCCGCCTGATGGATATGCCGATAAAATCCGCCAGAAAGGCCGTCACGCTTCATCAGCCCGCCAAAGGCATAAAGCTCGCTCCCCTTATCATTTGGCAATGCCATGTTCCACATCACCGATGTGGCATTCACATCGGTTTCGCCAATACGCATCACAACCGTGCCCGTTATGGAACTCGGGTCCGCCCGGTTGGTTTCCTGCCGGTCCTGATATTCAGCCGTAACATTGACAAAACCACCTTCACCAAGCGGCATTCCCAGAGTTGCGGAAGCGGAGAAGGTTTCACCATCCCCTTCATAGGTTTGGCCCCAACTGGCGTCACCTGACAGGCCATGGTCATTATCTTTCAGAACGATATTCACAACACCGGCGATGGCATCCGAACCATATTGCGCGGCGGCCCCATCACGCAGGATTTCAACGCGCTTTATGGCACCGACAGGGATTGTGTTCATATCAGTGCCTACAGAGCCCTTGCCCACGGTATTTTGAACATTCACCCACGACTGGCTGTGACGACGCTTGCCATTCACCAGCACCAGCACCTGATCCGGCCCCAATCCCCGCAGCGTTGCGGGGCGCACGATGTCTGTGCCGTCAGAAATGGTCGTTTCCGTGAAATTGAAGCTTGGCGCCAAGGCCTGAATCAAACGGCCTGTTTGCGTATATCCGTTTCGCCTGAGCGAACTTTCCCCGATCACATCAACCGGCACCGCAGTTTCTGTGATCGTGCGGCTGGGGTTCCGCGTTCCTACGGTTACCAGTTCTTCAAGAAACAGCGCTTCTTCGCGCTTCTGCTGGCGCCTGGCAACCAGGCTTTGCTTTGGGCTTTCCTCTAGCCTTTCCGCGGGAGCCTCGGCTACTTCGCGAATGGCGCGCTTTTGCACCAATACTGTGTTCGCAGCCGTAAACTGAAATTCGTAGCCGGTCCCAAGAACAAGAAGCGACAGGGCCTCCTGAACTGTCTTGACGCCAGAGAGGCCTCGTCGAATGTTCTCACGGGCAATAGCGGGCGGCAGAATGATCTGAACACCAGCTTGCTCTGAATAGGAGAGAAGCGCGTCCTGCAGGCGCTGGGTCTTGATGGAAAATTCAACACGCCGGTCTTCAACCTGCGTGGTTTCTGCCTTTTTGGCTTCTGCCTGTGCGGGAACGCCAAAAACCGCAGCTCCTGATGCTACGGCCATGCATATGGCTGCAATGTTGCGCCCCAATGCCCCCTTTCGCATCAGGACGGTACCCCTTAACGTCATGCACTCCTCCAGTTACCTCGGCCCAGCCGAAGCAACACCGCCCTTTATTACGCAGGCGTCCCCCTTGCTATCCTGATTTCCTGTAAATGCCTACTAGATTGTCACTATGGATTAGTAACAATTTAGCTATCGCGCTTTTCTTCGTCAAACATCAGGATCGTACTACTTCCCAATCGAACAACTTCAATGGGGTAACCCTGCTGAAGCCCCTCAAGCCAAGCATCAACCTGATCAGGGTAGACGGTACCGGTAAAGCGCATCGCCCCCACGATTTCATCGCCGATTGTGATCTCGTCCGCCAGGTAGCGATTCAGCTCCTGAATAACGTCCGAGATGCTCCAGTCAACCATGGTCAGCACACCAACCCGCCAGGAAAGGCCTTCATGCACATTGGCTTCAACGACAGGCATGATAACCCCCGCCTGTGAATAGGCCGTTTGCCGGCCAGCTGTAACCAGAGTTACCGGCTGCACCGTGGTACCGGAAGACTGCAGAGCGTTTTCAGCATCATTTATTTCCGCAACAGGACGCACAGCAACCGTGCCCTCGAGAACGCGTACTTCCACATTGCTGGCAGATTTCCGAACATTAAACACCGTACCAATGGCCGTGACACTGCCCTGCCCTGCCCGAACAACAAATGGCCGATTTGGGTTTTTGGCCACTGTAAACACGGCCTCCCCTTCACCAAGGGTAATCGCCCGTTCACCTTCGCTGTAGGCAATAGAAATAGAACTTGCCGCACCAAGCTCAACAATTGAACCGTCTGCAAGATTGATTACGCGCTGCTGCCCGGCCACCGTTTGATATTGAAGAGGCCCAGCCTCACGCGTCTGCTCAGGAGAGCCGAACATCAGGAAACTGGCAAAAACAAAAATGGCGATAGTGGCAGCGATAGCGCTAATCCAGCCATATGAAACAGCCGGTTTTTTTTGGCCTCGAGCGGCCGCAAAGCTGATAACAGAAGAGCCTTCATCGGGCGCTTTCATATCGGCCTGCGCACCGTCTTCCAGCGCCTGCCATTCGCTTGCCGGTGCGTCACTCAGGATACCCCAAAGGGATTCCATCCGTGCGAAAGCACGCCGATGATCGTCGCTCACAACCATCCAGGCCTGCCAGGCCCTCAGGCCTTCGGCATCCATGCTGCCATCCTGCAGCGCCAGATAATAATCACCGGCCTGCTCCAGCACTTGCTCATCGATATGGTGGCCCTTAGCCATCTACCAACATCTCCAACTCAAAGACTCCACGCATCCAGTTCTTCGCTCATTTTATCCGAGCAATGAACCAGCGCGCGTAACACGTATTTTCTAATCATGCTTGATGTCAGCCCCAGTTCCTGGGCGATGTCATCATAGCTGCGGTGCTTGAACTTATATTCCACAAACGCATACCGGCATTTCGGCGGCAACGTGGAAATGCATTCCAGCACGCTGTTCAAGGCTTGCTTTGCGGCAACCGATCGCTCTGGCGTGAAGCCGAACATCTCGTTCACTTGCTGCGGTGCTTCCTGATCCACATAAGACTGCGCAAGCCCGCGGCGGCGTATCCTGTCAATCGCGATATTTGTTGCGGTCCTGAACAAGAATGCCCGCAGAAAACCGATTGTGCTTGTATCGTCCAGCCGCAAAAGCCTTACATAAGCTTCCTGTGCAACCTCGACAGCCTCTTCATGAGATTTCAGCCGGCTCGTCAGATACCGAACCAGTTCTTCATTATGGTTTTTGAAAAGCCGGTTAATTTCTTCCTGCGACAAAGGCTCAGCATCACCGGAAACCTGTTCCGGTGCAGTCTTTCCCTGCTCAGCAATGTGTCGCTTTGTCGAAGCCACTGACATCTCCTTGACCACAAGACGAACATCTTAGGGGAAATGGGAATTTTTTTGACTCTTTTTTCGCCTCACCGAAACAGCAAACAAATACTAATGATTGCATTAAGCTTTCCTATGGTCGAAATTTTATAAATAATTTCAATATGTTAACACTAAATTAAATCCAAGCGACCACATTCCCCGTATGAGATTTGTTTAGATTGGGGTCGTAATTTGTACCTTAACAAACTAATTCCCCTCGGGGGGGGGCGAAGGAGTAATTGCTCATGTTTAACAGGCTTGGCTTTAAGGCCGATAAGTCTACTCAACCTGCGCAAAATGCGCAGGTTACTGTAGAGGCAAGCGTCAGTGAAACTGATGTTCTTGACGCTCTACCCAATAATATCATCGTATGCGATCCGAAAACCGGCATCATTACATACGCTAATCCGGCCAGCATTGAGACGTTGAAGTTTCTTGAGGACTATCTGCCAATCAAAGCAGAAGATATCCTTGGCCAGAATATTGATGTTTTTCACAAGAACCCGATGCACCAGCGCAACATGCTGGCAGACCCAAAAAATTTTCCACACATTGCCGTTATTTCATTGGGGCCAGAGAAGCTGGAACTGCGTGTCAACGCCATGTACGACAGTGCAGGCAATTACCGCAGGGCAGTCCTTTCATGGACCAAGGTAACAGAACGGGAAAAATTCCGCTGTGAGGCAGACCGTTTGCGCCAAATGGTCGATAAGATGCCCATCAACGCCATGATGTGCGATCCCGACACGCTCGAGATGACATACATGAACGAGTCCAGCCGCAAAACCCTTGAGGGCTTGCAGC
>JABXIV010000264.1 GCA_013372925.1 Alphaproteobacteria bacterium | reverse complement strand
GCTGCGAACCGATAGTTCTTCTTCTTCAGGTTGTCCTGACCAAGGTTGTAAAGAACCTCGACATCCCGCGCCACATAGCGATCTTCGCTGTCCTTGGAACTACATGCTGCAACACTTATCAGTGCGACGCCCAGAACAGTTGTTTTCAGCCATTTTGCTGTCATGTCAGCTACTTACTCCCGCACATCCTAAAAAATGCATGCTTGCAATTCCCGCATAAGGTTTTAATCTCAAGGATATGCAACCACTAGTATTATTTAACAATCACTGAAAGGGAGTTCTCCCCCACCAATTCAGCGTAGGCGAATTCTCTAGCACAGTAAAACGCAAGCGCCAACGGGGAATAACCCTTTCCAGACCGGAGGACAGTCTATGGCGCAGCAAAGTGACGAAAATGAGGACAAGCACTCACTGCTATCAGCGCGTAAAGCCGATATCATAGACAAGCATGTGGGGCGCAGACTGAGAGACCGCAGACGGGCACTGGACCTATCCCAGCAGGACATTGCCAATATTCTCAGCATTTCCTACCAGCAGGTGCAAAAGTATGAGAGCGGGCAAAACCGCGTCAGTGCCGGCCGGCTTTACCTGCTGGCGCACATCATGCAAACGGAAGTGAGCTATTTTTATGAAGGCTTGCCAGCCGGTGATGAAATCCTGAGCGGACGCATCACCGACATGGACCTGATTATCCCAGAACTTGAAACACTTCCGAACGTGAGCGTTCGCGATGCACTGAGCGATCTGGTGCGCGCCATCAAGGAATCGAAAATCACAACATCCTGACAGAGTGGTGGGAAGCCGCTCAGGCTTCCCCTTTTACCAATGCATCATAATCCAGCATCAGGGTTTTAGTGATTTCGCCTACCTCGAAATTGTAAGGACCAATTTCAGACAGAGGTGTTACCTCTGCAGCAGACCCTGTAAGGAATGCTTGTTCGAAATCAGCCATTTCTTCAGGCATGATCACGCGCTCAACCACCTTGATGTTCCGCTTTTTCGCAAGATCGATCACCGTTTGGCGTGTTATACCATTCAGGAAACAATCCGGCGTTGGCGTATGCAGTTCGCCATCTTTCACAAAGAAAATATTTGCGCCTGTCGCCTCAGCCACCTGCCCGCGATAATCGAACATCAACGCATCGTCATAGCCCTTGGCTTCGGCCTTGTGCTTGCTCATGGTGCAAATCATGTAAAGGCCTGAAGCCTTGGCATGAACAGGCGCCGTGTTGGCTGCAGGGCGCCGCCATTCAGAAATATCCAGGCGAAGCCCCTTCATGCGCGCTTCCGGAGAGAAATAAGACGGCCACTCCCATACAGCGATGGCCGCGTGAATAGTATTATTCTGCGCAGCAACGCCCATCATCTCGCTGCCACGCCATACAACCGGTCGGCAGTAGGCATCTACAAGATTATTTTTGTCCAAAAGTTCCATGCACGCATCATTGATCTGATCGTGCGTATAGGGAATAGAATAGCCGAGCATTTCAGCAGACTTGAAAAGTCGCTCTGTATGTTCTTTAAGTTTGAAAATCTTGCCGTTGTAGGCTCGCTGTCCCTCAAAGACTGCGCCGCCATAATGCAAAGCGTGAGTTAACACATGGGCCGTGCAGTCTCGCCATGGACGATATTCGCCGTCCATCCACATCCAACCGTCGCGGTCATCATAAGGGGCAGATGCCATTTTAGTTCTCCAAAGACGCAAAACAAATAAGAATATGTCTATTTTTACTTGATCGATGTAACATTCTGTCGATATTATGTCAATAACACTGACATATATCGCTTGTAAGGCTTATGCAAAGAAAATTACCACATTCCAATCTCTACCTGCGAGAGGAAGAGCTGAGAAGAGGCATTGAGCTTCTTTACTTCGCCTATCGCGATTTTACGCGTGATCCTGATAATATTCTGGCTGATTCAAGCTTTGGGCGCGCGCATCATCGTGTGCTCTATTTTGTTGGCCGCAACCCTGGCACAACGGTTTCCGGCCTTTTAAGCCTGCTAAGAATCACTAAGCAAAGCCTGTCCCGGGTTCTCGGACAGCTTGTTGATGAGGGTTATATCGATCAGGTGGCCGGGGTGGAGGATCGCCGGCAGCGGCTTCTGCATCTAACCGAAAAAGGCGAGGCTTTTGAGAAAGAGCTGTTTGAAACACAGCGACAACGAGTCGCAGAGGCATATAAAAAAGCCGGACCAGAAGCCGTTGCGGGTTTTTGGGAAGTATTGCTGAACATCGTGAACGAAGAAGAACGCGAAACTGTCCTCAAACAGATTGAAAAGTAACAGGTTAATCAAAAAATAACCTAGACCACCCATGATGGCCCCTAAGTGGGAAATATGGGAAGAAAACTTGAGCGATCTGCCGGCAGATTTTGATACATTCATGGAGGCTTGGAATGGCCTTCCACGTACATCCCATGCCCTTCTACCCCAGAAAAAGGATATTACGCCCGTCCTTTTCGGCCAATTTCTGCCCCTTGTTTGCGTCGCGGAAATGGTTGCCAGCGAAAACCTGCAATTACGATTTGTAGGCAGCGAATTCGAACGGCTTGCTGGGCTACAGCTATCACTGAAGAATTATTATGACTTTCTTCCTGCAAAATTCATCAAGGCAACCAAGTTGTTTCATGACAGAATTTTGGGTACCCCCTGCGCCGCTTTTGTGCGCGACCTGATCTCAAGCAAATCCGGCAACCGCTATCTACATGAAACCCTGCACCTGCCACTTGCAGATGAAAACGGTGCCGTTCGCTATCTGATGATATACGGCGTCGGCAGGAAGCCCGCTGGAGACCTGAGCTTCCGAAAAGAAGGGGACCACAACGAATCCAACATCAAGGAACTGTTTTACATAGACCTAGGTGCGGGTGCCCCAGCAGACCACGTGAAAGAATTTATCTTCCATAGGCAAGCGCTCTAGCAACATCATGGTTTAGCAGCCTTCAGTGAGCAGAAATTGATTGAAACCACTTTCCGTGCAATACTAGCGTAATACGCGAAAAGAGACCGCCATGGACACAATACCAGAGGCATTTCAGCCCTTTATCCAAAAATGGAGCAGTTTGCCACCCCGCAAACACCCGTTTCTTCCCTGCCGGTCTGATCTCACATCCCGACTGTTCGCTGAATTTTTGCCCCTTCTCTGTATTACGCAAGTCGTCGCGCCGATGATTTTACCCATTATCTATGCAGGGGAGGCCTTCGAACGGTCAGCAGGATACAAGTTGAATGGTGTGAACTACTATGACCTACTGCCAAAAAAATTCAGAAAGTCGGTCGCCATTTTTCATAGCAATATCCTGGAAACGCCCTGCGGAGCCTTTGTAAGGGACGTCATAACAACGGACGCCGGGAGCAGATATTTGCATGAGACAATTCACCTGCCGATGGTCGATGATGAAGGACAGGTTCGCTATGTCATTGCATATGGGCTTGGACGAAAACCGTTCGGAGACCGGGGCATTCGCCCCAAGGAAGACCAGAGCGATACCCATATAAAAGATATGCATTATATCGATTTAGGGGCCGGCGCCCCCCGGACCTATTTCAAAAACTTCATCTTAAACAAGTCGGAAACCGCCGCACCTGCCCTGCTATCCATATTAAAATAGTCTTGCATGATGGGCCAAAATAATCGATTTAAGCAGCATGACCAAGATCGACGAACGCCTTGTCAAAGGCTACCAGAAATTCCGGGACACTGTTTTCGAAAGTGACCGTGCCCTTTATGAAGAACTGGCAACATCGGGGCAAAAGCCCCACACGTTGATGATTGCATGCTCTGACAGCCGCGTGCTGCCACAGCAGATTTTGTCGGCAGGGCCAGGTGACCTGTTTGTCGTCCGCAATGTGGCCGCCATGGTCCCTCCTTATGAGCGCGATAGCGGCTATCACGGCACTTCTGCAGCGATCGAATTTGCCACCACAGTGCTAGAGGTGGATAACATCGTGGTGCTCGGCCATGCTGGCTGCGGTGGCGTTGCAAGCGTGATCGACCAGAACATGCCGTCTGACAGTTTCGTGCATAACTGGATGCGACCGCTGCGTGAATGGCTTCGTACGCATGACGACTTCGATGATCAGGACAATGAAGAACGCAAGCGCATGCTGGAACGGGCTGCCGTGCACCTAAGCCTGCAGAACTTGAAAAGTTTTCCTTTCGTGAAAGAACGCGTGGACGCAGGCACGCTATCAGTTGTCGGATTCATCTTCGACATCCACAACGGCGACCTCTCGCAGGTAAAGGCCCAGCAACGGGTGACGCTGAACGTGGAAAGCCTAGCCTAATCATGGCTAAAACTGAGACGCAAGCCACCATTACAGCCTGGGCTGAAGAGATCTTTGGCCCAGTTGCCGACCAATCAGTGCTGGTAACCCGTGCCCAAACCGAGCTTCAGGAACTTCTTGAAGCTGTTCAAGAGGGTGACCCGTACGAAATTGGCAAAGAGACCGCAGATATCGCCATCCTGCTCTACAGGCTTATGGAGTTGAACGGCCTCGACTTTCAGGAACAGGTAACCGCCAAAATGACTGAGAACCGATCCCGTCGTTGGTTACCCAAAGGCGATGGCACAGGTAGCCATATCAAGGGCTAGTTTTATTTGCCTGCCTTCACCCGTGCCATGCACTCAATTTCGACACGAGCGCCGAGCGCCAGCCCAGACGCCCCCATCGCACTGCGCGCAGGGAACTTGCCCGGTTTGAAATACGTGCGGTACACCTCGTTCATCGCGGCCCATTCGCCAATATCTGCCATCATCACAAGGCATTTGACGACATGGTCCATGTCCGAGCCATTCGCTTCAAGGGTCGCTTTAATATTATCCATGGTTTGGCGTGTCTCCGGTCCAATTCCGCCTGGAACCAGTTCCATAGAGCCCGGCTTGGCACCCAGCTCACCGGACAGATAAAGCATCTCCCCTGCCCTCACCGCCTTTGAGAAAGGCAAGCTCGCTTGCTGGTCTTCTGCCTGAGCCGCACAGGCAAGCATGAAGCAAAGCATCAAGGTAATTGCACGCATTGGTTCCCCCTGTTTCGAAATGGTCGGGCAAGCATAGACACACTTGCCCGACCAAGGCAATTAGCCGCCCGCAGAAAGCTGCTGGAACACACCCAACCGGTCGCAAAGCTGCCAGTGCCCGGAAAGCTTTCCATCAGTAAAGCTATAGATCGTCAGGCCGGTCATGGCGATCTTGCGGCCATCAGCTTTAAAACCCGCCATATCCCCCGTGAATGTGCCGCCCCAACGCCAAGAAACAGCAACCTTGCCAGGTTCGGCGATCATCTCCTGCACATCAAAACGTTGATCAGGAAACGGCGCACGTGACTGGTGAACCCTGTCCTTGAAGGCTTCAAGGGTAAGGGTTTGGCCGTGCCATGGGTCCCCCGGGTCATTGTGAATGGTGTAGGAAGGCGCAATGAAACGATCGCTCGCCTCAATGTCACCGTTACTCCAAACAGTTTCAAGAAATTCAGTCAGCAACGCTTTTTGCTGCGCGCACTGATCCTGGGCTACGCCCATTGAATAGTAAGTCATCATCAACCTCTCATAAGTGTTGATGCGGGTGTAATTATGGAGGGAGCTTGCATTGCCACCGTCCCGCTACACTTTGGGATCGATGAGAAAAAGACCTGGAACTTCACCACGGCATATGCCTGCAAGCGGCGTGCGCCCAGAACGCCATTGAGCTCTAAGGCGCCATAGCCCCTAGGTCAAGCCTTTTGCTCTTTCGCAACCCAAACACACGCCAAATTCGGGCAAACAACATAGGACCGCTTGCCGAAACATTTAGAAAGCCACCACAAATACCAGCCAAGCCATTTAGGCGGACAGTCCTTCCAAACTCCCCCACCGTAGGGACTATAGACCGGATAGTGATTTACCCATTCTTTATATGTATCGAACACCAGAACCCTGGTTTCCGGTTTAAATCGCTCCCTGAATGGCCTTAGGTGCCAAGGGCCTGGAAAATGGTTAAACGCCTCATACTTCACACCAAACAGATGGCAAAAGGTTTTACGCCAGCCAATGGGTAACCAGTGTGAGAAAGGCACCTTCGCGTCATGTGCCACAAGCGGAGACAGCTGATTTGGGGCGGTTAGAACAATCAGGCATTTGGTTATGCGCTCGATATTTTTGACCGCCGGTATGATATTGGCTTTGCCAACATGTTCAAGCGTTTCAACGCACGCGAAAACATCGACCGAGCGATCCTCCAAATCTAGCGACTGAAGTTCCTGATCAATAAAAGTACAACGATCTGCAAGCTGAAGTATCTTCGCAATTTCTCTTGCCGCCTGCAATTTTCCCGCATGCGGCTCCACGATTGTCGCGTGCTGCCCACCCCGAAGCAGAAAGGCAAAAGCCAACCACCCAAACCCACCGCCACAATCGCATAAGCGCGCGGAGGAGATATCAAGGCGCGAAGCAATCGCCTCAACATACATGACAGCCATATATCGCAGGGTGTCCACAACCGAGAGTGCGTTATAGTCTTCGTTTGTTGTGAAACCCTCGACTTTATTGATGGCCTCCAGCTGTGCTTCAGGCAGAGAATAATAAGGCATAAAGCCGAAACCCAATCGCAACCAAATCCATATGTGTTTAAATTACAATATATCACTTAAGCCAAATTCCAAGTACAGAATGAAAAAAAAGGGCCGCATCAGATGATGCAGCCCTTCTTCAAATAATTTCAGAAAACTTACTTCTTGTAAAAGTTTTTGCCTTCTTTAACTGGCTTCCAGATCTTCTTCATCGAGAAGTAGAGCACAAACACCAGAACGATCAGGTAAAGCATCACATTCAGGCCCATGTGGTGGCGGGCTTCAAGCTTCGGCTCTGCCACATACATCAGGAAGTTAACAACGTCTTTGGCCATTTGCTCAGTCGTTGCAGCAGTACCATCTTCATATTCGATGATACCTTCAGCAAGCGGAGGAGCCATGGAGATGTTGCCGCCCTTGAAGTATGGGTTGTAGCTCTTGCCAGCAGGCATTGGGTGATCAGCAGGTGCCTCTTCATAGCCAGTCATCAGGCTGAACACATAGTTCGCGCCGTCATGACGTGCTTTGGTCATCAGAGACAAATCAGGTGGTACTGCACCGCCGTTAGATGCTGCAGCCGCTTCCGGGTTAGGGAATGGGCTTGGGAATACATCCTGTGGCAGACCTGGGCGCTCTTTCGGATCACCAGCGTCATCAACACCGTCAACTACAGTGTATTCAGCCGCCCATGCCTTGATCATCTCATCTTCGTAGCCAAGATCAGCAAGGTTACGGAAATTGAAATACTTCAGGCTGTGACAAGAGGAACAAACCTGCTTGTAGACCTGCCAGCCACGTTGAGCGGAAGCCCGATCAAACGTACCTGTTGGGCCTTCAAAAGACCATTCCATCTGCATGGGGTACTTGGCAGCGCCCGCGCCCATGGCCGCACCGGCGAGGCCGGCAACAGCAGTAAGGGCAATAGCGATATTCTTAGCGAGTTTCATCGTCATCTTTCCCTTACTTATCAGTTTTCACAACAGCTTGAGCAATGCTCTCTGGCAGCGGCAGCGTTTTCTCGAACTTGGCAAGAAGCGGCAGAACCACCAGGAAGTGAGCAAAGTAATAAGCAGTACCAATCAAGCCAACCACCGGCCAGATACCTTCAGGCTTCTTGCCGCCGACGATGGTCAGAACAACCATGTCAATTACAAGGAACCAGAAGAAGATGCGGAAGGTTGGGCGGAACTTGCCAGACCGTACTTTTGACGTATCAAGCCACGGCAGGAAGAACAGCACGATGATCGCAGCAAACATGGCAATCACACCCAGCAGCTTCGCAGGGATGATCACAACGTCTGTGAAAGGAATGCCAATATCAAACGTAATGGAACGCAGGATCGCATAGAATGGCAGGAAGTACCACTCAGGCACGATGCTGTCTGGCGTCACAAACGGGTCAGCCGGAATATAGTTGTCCGGGTGGCCAAGCGCGTTTGGCATATAGAAGATGAAGGCTGCGAATACAGCGAAGAACACAGCCGCACCAAAAGCATCCTTAACCGTGTAGAACGGGTGGAATGGGATCTGGTCAGCGCTGGACTTCACATCAATACCAAGCGGGTTGCCGCTGTCGGAAACCTTCTTCGCCCAGATGTGCAGGATCACAACACCAGTGATCACGAACGGCAGCAGATAGTGCAGGCTGAAGAAACGGTTCAGCGTTGGGTTATCAACGGAGAAGCCGCCCCACAGCAGGGTCACAATGCTGTCACCAACAACAGGCACCGCCGAGAATAGGTTGGTAATCACAGTCGCACCCCAGAAGGACATCTGGCCCCAGGGCAGTACGTACCCCATGAAGGCAGTTGCCATCATAAGCAGGAAGATCACCAGACCAAGCATCCACAGTACTTCGCGTGGCGCCTTGTAGGAGCCATAGTAAAGACCGCGCAGGATGTGGATATAAACGGCGATGAAGAAGAAGCTCGCGCCGTTGGCGTGCATGTAGCGGATCAGCCAGCCATAGTTCACGTCACGCATGATGCGCTCTACACTATCGAACGCCATCAAAGTGTTCGGCGTGTAGTGCATGGCAAGCACGATACCGGAAATAAGCTGTACAACCAGCATCAGGCCCGCAAGCGAGCCAAAGTTCCACCAGTAGTTCAGGTTACGTGGCGTAGGCGTATCAACACCAACCACGTTATTTACAAGCCCAATAATCGGAAGGCGTTCTTCCAACCAGGCAGCAGCCTTGTTCTTAGGCTTTGCGTCAATCCATTCAGCCATGATTGCTCCCCTTACCCGATTTTCAGGGTTGAATCGTTCAGGAAGGCATAAGTTGGCACCTCAAGGTTCTTAGGTGCCGGGCCCTTCCGGATACGACCGGATGTATCATAGTGCGAACCGTGGCATGGGCAGAACCAGCCGCCGAAATCGCCCCTGTCGTCACCAGCTTTTGTGCCAAGTGGCACACAACCCAGGTGCGTACAGATACCCATAACAACCAGCCATTTTTCGTGACCTTCCTGTACACGCTCGGCGTCGGTTTGCTTGTCCACAAGCGCCGCCATATCCACGGAGTTAGCTTCCGCGATCTCTTCTGGCGTACGGTTCCGAACAAAAACAGGCTTGCCGCGCCATTTAATAACAACGGCTTCCCCTTCGCCAATGGCGCTGAGGTCTACTTCTACAGATGCCAGGGCCAGTGTATCGGCTGCTGGGTTCATCTGATCAATGAATGGCCAGGCTGCTACAGCAGCGCCCACGCCGCCCAAACCAGCGGCTGCCACATGAAGAAAATCACGCCGTGAGGCGCCTTCTTCACCGTCAATTGTCTCGTTGATTGTGCTCATCTAATCTTCCCTGACAGGAACGCGATGCGAAAGGCGATCAATCGTTGCTTCCCGAAATGTATGTTCAGACGCGCGTACCAGTACGCTAGCCTGATTGCAATGTCCCGCGTCACATAGTCGCAGCACTTGCTTACCATAAATTCAATCGCCAGACAGCCCCTGCCCAGCGAATTGGGATTTGTTTAGTCGTCTGGGCACCAAGAGGCAAGGGTTTATCCTTATAATTTCCAAAAAAACGCTGTTTTTTGGTCCTCACCTGTTGCTTGTCATTGCACATTCAGCGGCAAGTTATTAGCTTCGCGGCTATGGATATTGCGCTTTTTCAACCCGATCAGCCACAGAATACCGGCACTCTTCTCAGGCTAGGCGCCTGCATGGATGCCCCCGTGCATGTGATAGAGCCCTGCGGCTTCCCCTTTTCGCACCGGGCCCTGAAGCGCTCGGCCATGGATTATGCCGATTTGGTTGCGCTCCACCACCACCTTGATTGGAATGCCTTTACCGACTGGCAAAAAAGCAACAAACGCCGAGTCATTCTCTTGACCACAAAGGCTGAGGCAACCTACACCGACTTCAAATTCATGAAGGATGATATCCTGCTGGTCGGCAGCGAATCTACAGGCGCGCCGGAAGAAGTACATGAGCATGCTGACGCCAGAATAACGATTCCCATGAACCCAGGCGCACGATCGATTAACGTAGCCGTATCGATGGCGATGGTGCTAGGTGAAGCAATAAGACAAACAGACTGCTGGCCGGGCCAGCAAAACCAAGGGTAAAGAAATGCATTTGCAGGAAAAAAAACAGGCGGCCGCAGACTGGTTCAAGAATTTAAGGGATCAGATTTGCGCCAGTTTCGAAACCCTTGAGGATGATCACACTGGCCCCATGGCAGATCGTGCGCCGGGCCGATTCGAACGCAAGACGTGGGATCGTACCAACCAATCAGACGGCGCGGAAGGTGGTGGCGGCACCATGTCGATCATGCGTGGCGGCCGTGTTTTCGAAAAAGTGGGCGTGAATATCTCAACCGTTTTTGGCACCTTCACGGAAGAATTCGCGAAAAACATACCGGGCGCCGACGAAGACCCGCGCTTTTTCGCAACGGGTATCTCGCTTGTTGCCCATATGAACAGCCCGCGCGTGCCTGCCGTTCATATGAACACACGCTTTATCGCAACAACAAAGAGCTGGTTTGGTGGTGGCGCAGACCTGAACGCCCCCCTGCCGAACGCGGAAGATACAGCCGCGTTCCACAAAGCATTTCAGGAATGCTGTGACCGCCACGACCCGGACTATTACGCAAAATTCAAAAAATGGTGTGACGAGTATTTCTACATCAAGCACCGCAACCGGGCGCGCGGCGAAGGCGGCATTTTCTATGACCAACTTAATAGCGGTGATTGGGATGCCGATTTTGCCTTCACGCAGGATGTAGGCCGCACCTTCAACGAGATTTACCCCGCCCTTGTGCGCAAGCACATGAACGAAGAATGGACCGCAGAAGAACGCGAGACCCAGCTTGAGTACCGCGGCTATTATGCCGAATTCAATCTGGTGTACGATCGCGGCACCACCTTTGGCCTCAAGACAGGTGGCAATGTGGAAGCCATCCTGATGTCGCTGCCGCCAGAAGCCAAGTGGCCCTGACCCAAATGACCAAAGAATACTGGAACAGCATGGTCCCGGAATTGACAGTCTCAGATTTTGGGCAGTCGCTTGTATTCTATCGAGACATGCTGGGCTTTAAGGTGCGCAACCAGCGTACCGATCCAGATTTCGCCTATCTGGAACAGGAAACTGTCCAGATCATGATTGAACAGCATCATGACGAAAGCTGGCAAACTGGTGACCTTCAAAAACCCTATGGCCGAGGCATTAATCTCCAGATTGAACTATCAGGGATCGACGCCATCCTTGACCGCCTGAAGGAGGCCGGTCATCCTTTGTTCGAGGATATGGAGGAAGAATGGTACGACACAGGCGAAAATCTGTCAGGGCAGAAGCAGTTTCTGGTTCAAGACCCAAATGGCTATCTGCTTCGCTTTACCGAATTCCTTGGCGAAAAGCCGAAGGGCTGAGGTGACCGTGACAGGGCTTGCCGTATATTTCGCTCTTTTCATGAATGCTCTGGTGGCTGCAACGCTGCTGCCTGCTTATTCAGAAGTAACCTTCGCCGCCCTTCTGGCTTCAGGCAAAGGCGACCCTACCCTGCTATTCCTTGCCGCCACCACAGGCAACACGCTGGGCGCCGTGATCAACTGGTGGCTTGGCCGTGGCATTGCCCATTTTCGGGAAAAACGCTGGTTCCCGCTAAAGCATGAACAGTTCGAACGCACAGCCGGCTTTTTCAAGAAATACGGCCGGTGGTCACTGTTGATGGCCTGGGTGCCTATCATCGGCGACCCGCTAACCATCGTTGCAGGCACGTTCCGCGTACCGCTTGGCTGGTTTATTATCCTGGTTGGCGTAGGCAAAGCGGCCCGGTATGGTGCGGTTCTTTTGGGTGTAGATGCTCTTGCCCAGATCACGGCTTCATCGTAACCTTACCTGAACAAGACACTGGATTTTCAGGCATTTCCAAATGACAGACGATGAAAAATTCATGGCTGAAGCCTTGGCCCAAGCGCAGAAGAGCTATGACGAAGGAGGGTTGCCCATCGGCGCCGTTCTGGTGGAAGACGGCAAGGTGATCGCGCGCGGCCATAACCAGCGCGTTCAAAAAGGCGACCCCACTGCCCATGGTGAGATGGACTGCATTCGGGCAGCAGGCAGGCGCGCCAGATACGCCAGCACGACACTCTATACCACGCTAAGTCCCTGTATGATGTGCGCAGGTACAGTCGTTCAGTTTGGCATCCCACGCGTAGTGGTGGGTGAAGCCCAGAACTTCCACGGCAATGAAGCATTCCTGAAAGAACACGGTGTTGACGTAAAAAGGCTGGACGACCCGGCCTGCACGGAATTGATGGCCCGCTTTATCTCGGAAAAGCCCGCCGTATGGGATGAGGACATCGCGGGGAATGACCTCTGAATAATAGGGCAGCCGTCACAGACCTGCCATGATTGATGTATAGCCCTTTGTGGCAAGAGCCACCCAATGAAACATGAGGTTTGACATGACCATGATT
>JABXIV010000162.1 GCA_013372925.1 Alphaproteobacteria bacterium | reverse complement strand
CGGCTCTTACGACGATCTGCAACACCCTGGGTATCAAGCACACCACGAAGAGTGTGGTAGCGAACACCAGGCAAGTCTTTCACACGACCACCACGGATCAGGACAACAGAGTGTTCCTGAAGGTTGTGACCTTCACCTGGGATATAGGAAGTAACCTCAAAGCCGTTCGACAGACGAACACGAGCAACCTTACGGAGTGCTGAGTTAGGCTTTTTAGGGGTCGTTGTATAAACACGTGTACACACACCACGTTTTTGTGGACATGCTTCAAGCGCAGGCACCTTGTTGTGCACTGGCTTCGCTTTGCGCGGCTTCCGCACTAGCTGGTTAATGGTAGGCATATTCTTTCCTTGCCGTTTTTCTCTGTCACCATTACCGAATGACCTGTTTTACATGCAGCAAAAACACCTGCATCGGGAACCTGCTGGCTCCGACGAGGTCATTCATGATAATTCAACTCTGTTTTCCTAGGCCGGAAAACCCCAGCGTTTAGCCTGTTTGGGCTACCACCTGAGCTCCGGCGAGGTGCGCTTACTATACCGAAAAGCGCCGTAGGTCAACGAAAAAACGGGGTGTTTCTGTATTTAGTAGCTTTCTGCGATTTAGGCCCATATTTGTAGGCAGACCAGCAAGCTCCTGCACCTCATCCTTACCCTTTAGCTAACCGATCGTTACAGCGTAACAATGCGACAGAAATGTCTTGTGCAACAGTGCGGCAATGAGGGACCGTCAAACCCGATTTATGCTGTGTTTGCACCAAAAGCCAATAGGCCGTATTGGAAGGCGCCTGGGCCACAGGAATGATTAATGGGTTGAAACCGGCATCAGCCATCCGTGATACAGCCTCAGCCGTAGGGAAATTGTTCCAGCCGGTGTCATCAACATATACGCGCTCCAGATGCTCCACGGTACCAAGATAAACCAACACAGACCCCGTCTCACCCTCAAGCATAGGGGCTTCCAATGGCCAGCCATCGACAGAATTTCCGATGAACGCCCGCGCGACTTGCAGACTAGTAACCATAGCCAACAGCGCCGCATAGATCCAGGATCGTCGCGACAGTTGGGACCAACCATACAGACCGAGAACCAACAGGGGGGCGAGCAATGGACTGAGTAGTGAATTGTAGCGAACGCTTTGAGCCAACCGCTTATCTAGGGCAAAGCCAAATATAACCAGCCCCATCACTTGGACAACTATCAATGCGGCAAGCCACAGGAAAGTGCGCTGATGCTCCTTTTGCCTCATGGCCCACACACTACCCAAAAGCAAAAATAGAACTAGGACGGTCTGCGCCCTGCCCTGCCAAAGCCCCATGGGCTCAGCGATGAGGATTTTCGCGAATGATTGAACAGCTCGGACTGACTGTATCAAAACGCCGTCGAAACCCGATAGCTGGTCCGGGCGTCCACCGGCTTCTAGCTGACTAAGTAGCGTAAAGGCACCTAGTAAGGCAAAAGGCAGGAAAGCCAATGCCAAAATGGCAACGTATTTCGCGGCAGCAAAAGCGTTTGAGGCTCTGTTGCATGCAAGCAGTACGAGGCCAAACATTATGGCGCCACCTAATGGTGCAGCAAGATACTGGGTGCACGCGAGCGCACCACAAATCATTCCAGCACAGGCATAGTCCAACCCCCATGACTGTTTGGCCTGCCAGATACGAAGCGCCCTATGCAGAAGGGCTACGATCAACAAGAAGGTAAAACTGTAATATCGGCCATCATGGGCCATGGCAAAAGGGATGGATGCAAACGCATATACGCTTGCTGCAGCGATAGCTCCATTTAGTGTTCTGGTTAACGGGGGCAATTTCAATAGCAGCGCAAATCGCCAAAAGATGAAAACAGATAGAGCCGCGCAAAAAACTGAAAAAAGCCGGGCACCAAGGATCTGGTTCCCCACAATGGGACCCAAACCAACGCGCGTCATATAATATAGAGGTGGATGAATACCAGAGCGCGATAACTGCTCATATACACCCGCTGCAGTCCCTACCTTCTCGGCACGGGCCTGTATCTCCGATACCGTATAGTCAGCTCGTTCCCATGGCCATTCTTTGCCGAAGCCAGCAACGCGGTACTGGGTTGTAACTTCATCTTCCCAACTTGCTGCGGTGTAGGAAGCGCTGAGCTGCAAACAACACCAGGCGAGTGCCAACGCTGCAAGCAGGAAATACACTGGCTGTTTACTAGTCATCCGCCTGCCCTTGAACAAGCACAAGCGCAGCTAGATAGGCCAACCCTTCACCAATCATGGTAACAATGCGAAACAAAGCACCAATCAACAGGGCCTCGGCAGGCTGTATTGTCCCGGCGGACAAAACCACCAAAGCGGCTTCCCGCACTCCCAGGCCACCTGGTGCGCCAACAACCACAAAGCCCAAAATCCAGCTGAACAAAAAAACTGGTACTATTTGAAAAGATGCATCCTGTATTACAGCCGAAGCGCAGACAATGAAAAGTACTGATTGGCCGATAAAAAACAGCGCAATCAACACCGTCGGAAACAAGGTGGAAAAGGCCCCAAGCATACGAGGCATGATCCCCAGCCCCAACGCACTGAGAAAAGTTCCGCCCCCAAACAACCACACTGGCACGGTACCGATCAAGGGCACCACCAACTGATAGTCTGTCAAAAAGGCCAAAACTGCCCCAACCACACAGGCCAGCATACCCGCCACGAAAACCATTGAAGCACTTTCAAGCACCGCGGCCTTGGCCAGGTGTTTATGCTGTGCCCCCTTCCCGGCAAGCCAAGTATGCCTTCCTAGAATATGGAACACGCCTCCTGGCAGATATTTTGCCACCTGCGCACCAAGGAAAGATGCATGAAGAAGCTGGGCAGGCAAGCAGTGCTCACCAGTTCGCGCCACCAAGGAACGCCATGCCTCTGCAAGCAACCATAAAAGCCCCAAATGCGCGATGCCAAGCCCAGCGGCCCACGCCCACGCCAGAGACGGTCCTGACCATTCCTCGATAACTGATCGGTTTTCAAGATATACATCAAACAGAAAATATAGAGCGGCCAGAACTACAATCAGATACAAACCGCGTATCCACGTTTGCTTCTTCATTCTGCCGGCACCCGCTTCAAAAGATATGTTTGATCCGGATAGGGCAGACAGGCTGTCAGGCCGCTATATTTCTCGATCTCAAACCCAGAATTTGACAGCCCCGTTTGGTATCTATCGCGTCCTGCATTGTCGAACAGGATTATACCGCCTTCGGCCAGATAATCCTTGGCAAGGCGCAGGCAAGCCACCCGCGCGCGACCATCGATAACAATCAGGTCAAAAAGCTGACCCTGTTTTGTGATGGCATGTACGTAATTCCCAAAGCATTTATCTTCATCCCCATGCCGACCTGAACTGCAGCTTTCGTCCCGTTCTTCCTCGGTGTCCGTCGATACGTTCAAAAGGGACACATTTGCAGGCAGAGCTCCATAATCCTTCAAGTAGCTGAACCATAAGGGGTCATGCTCAACTGACGTTATTTGCCCTGCGCGTTTTGCAAGCCATACAGTACTCGAACCACTGCCATATTCGAAAACCTTCGCATTATCCCGCTTCGCAAGGAAAGCCGCGACACGGTCTGTCGCATCCAGATTCCACCAAGGGATATCTAGCGAAACCAAATCTTTGAAATCGTATATTGCGAACAAGCTTCGGGCCCATAAGAACAAACGCCGATCCCGCCGCCGTTCTAAATAACCCAAAACCCCAACCGCAGCCAGAAGGGCACGAAGAGCTCTTATAATAGAGATATAAGCTGCCTTCACTGATCAGCCTTCGAGTTAGCTTTTTCGCCATTTTTTCGTGAAGGATAATAGGCCCGCATGACATAAGGCCGTTCGCGCGGCGATACTGCATGCTGGATAAATTCACCAAGCAAGCCAATACCAATCAGGTTACCGCCCAACAGCATAAGCAACATGCCAAATAACAGCAGCGGTCGATTGCCAATTGGTCCAAGCCCAAGAAACCAAAGAACTGTCAAGTAGGCCAACATGCAGAACCCGATAAATCCAAACAATAGTCCGATCGTACCGAAGATATGCAAAGGCCTGGTTTTGAAGCGTGTTGTCAGCACAACCGTCATTAAATCGAAGAAACCCTTTAGAATTCGGGTCGCACCATATTTCGAACGCCCAAACTGCCTCGCCCGGTGATCCACACCAACTTCTGCGACCCGAAACCCTTGCCAGTGCAACAGGACGGGAATAAAGCGGTGCATCTCACCATACAAATCAAGGCCTTCGACAGCTTCTTTTCTGTAGGCTTTATACCCGCAATTAAAATCATGCAGCTTGATTCCACTAACTTTACCTACCACAAAGTTGAAAATGCGAGATGGTAAAGTCTTGTCAACCGGATCAAGGCGCTTCACCTTCCAGCCGCTCACACAATCGGCGCTTTCCAATGCTTTTAAAAGCTTCGGCAATTCGTTTGGGTTATCCTGCAGGTCGCCGTCCATTGTGATAACAATGTCGCCACGGACGTGCCTAAATCCAGCATTCAAGGCTGCGGCTTTCCCGAAATTCCTGCGGAAATCAATAAGCCCCACACTGTCGTATTTCGCCATCAAATCCTTGATAACATCTACGCTATGATCCGTGCTGCCATCATTGATGAAGACTATTTCATAGCAATAGCCGTCATTGTGGCAAACGGCATCAATTTCTTGCACCAAAGCCGACAGGCTTTCTTCTTCGTTATATACTGGCACTACAAAGGATAAATTTATCTCGTCCGCCATTTGCCCCGCCCTATTGCCCCACAGTTTCGCGCGTAGCACATCATTGCGGAAAGACGCTTGTAAATCGAGCATTTATTTAACGTTATGGGTGCGAGCGGCAACAAACACCCACAAAAGAAAAGGCCCGCCGAAGCGGACCTTTTAAAATTTCCGATTGTCAGGAAGGCTTAAGCCTCGCCGCCTTCTTGAGGCGCAGCGTCCTCCGTACCGGTTGCTGCGGCGAACTCGGCTTCTGCAACAGCCATCGGATCAGCAGCCTCTTCCTGTGCGGCCTCTGCAATCTTATCACGCTTGTGCGCTTCATGACGCAGACGGTTCATCACAGAACCGGTACCTGCCGGGATCAGACGACCAACAATCACGTTTTCCTTCAGGCCTACGAGCTTGTCTTTCTTGCCTGCAACAGACGCTTCAGTCAGTACGCGCGTTGTTTCCTGGAAGGACGCCGCAGAGATGAAGCTACGAGTTTGCAGGCTTGCTTTGGTGATACCCAAGAGGATCGGATGACCTTTCGCTGGCAGTTTGCCCTGTGCTTCGAGCTTCGCGTTCTGTTCTTCGAACTCCTCGCGATCAACTTGCTCACCCAGAAGCATCGTGCTGTCACCGGAAGACGTGATTTCAACTTTTTGCAGCATCTGGCGAACAATCACCTCGATGTGCTTATCGTTGATTTTCACGCCCTGCAGACGGTAAACGTCCTGAACTTCTTTCACCAGATAGTTCGCAAGCGCTTCAACACCCATAACATGCAGAATGTCGTGTGGCGCGGGGTTGCCGTCGATCAGGTACTCACCCTTCTGGATGAAATCACCTTCTTGAACCGCGATGTGCTTGCCTTTTGGTACCAGATATTCAACCGGCTCACCTTCATCGTCGCGAGGACGGATGGAGATACGACGCTTGTTCTTATAATCACGACCGAATTCAACGATACCGTCGATTTCTGCGATAACAGCGTGATCCTTCGGACGACGAGCTTCGAAGAGCTCGGCCACCCGTGGCAGACCACCGGTAATATCTTTCGTTTTCGCAGCTTCGCGTGGAATACGGGCGATCACATCACCGGCCTGTACGTGCTTACCGTCCTCAACAGAGAGAATGGCATCCACTGACAGGAAGTAACGAGCTTCCGTACCGTTAGCTAGCTCGACAACGTTATCACTCTCGTCACGAAGCGTGATGCGTGGACGCAAATCTGCACCCTTTGGCGCAGAACGCCAGTCGGTTACTACTTTCGAGGCGATACCTGTGCCTTCGTCCACAACTTCCTTCATGGATACACCTTCTTCAAGGTCCACAAGGCGAACGATACCAGTTTGTTCTGTGATGATCGGAATGGTGTATGGATCCCATTCCGCGAGCTTCTCGCCCTTCACAACTTCATCGCCTTCGTCTTTAAAGAGGTGTGAACCATATGCCAAACGGTGCTTGGCTTTTTCACGGCCCTCATCGTCAACAACGATGACTTCCATGTTACGGCTCATCACAACCTTACGGCCACGGCTATCTTCGATTACATTGCGGTTCTCGATCTTAACCTTACCGTCAGCAGAGGATTCAATCGCAGATTCTGCGTTCACCGTTGCGGCACCACCAATGTGGAACGTACGCATTGTAAGCTGTGTACCAGGCTCACCGATCGACTGTGCGGCGATCACGCCAACAGCTTCACCCATGTTCACAGGTGTACCGCGAGCCAGGTCACGACCGTAACACTTGCCGCAGGTGCCGCCTTTGGTTTCACAGGTCAGCACGGAACGAATCTTAACTTCGCCAATACCGGCTGTCTCGATCGCATCAGACTTGACTTCATCAAGAAGCTCACCAGCCGGGAACAACAGGTCACCAGATACAGGATGCTTCACATCAACAGACAGACAACGACCAAGAATACGCTCAGACAGTGGCACGAGAACGTCGCCGCCCTCAGACACTTCCGTGATTGTGATGCCAGCCTCTGTGCCGCAATCCTCTTCGATCACGACACAGTCTTGGGATACATCAACCAGACGACGGGTCAGGTAACCGGAGT
>JABXIV010000108.1 GCA_013372925.1 Alphaproteobacteria bacterium | reverse complement strand
TCGCCAATGGATACGCCTTTCACGTTCTCAAAGTTCGCGCCGTCCACGCTTGAGCTAAGCAGGTTTGAGGCGTTGTTCGACTGCGAGAAGCCGTCTGTCTCACTATTTGTACCAAAATCAAAGCTAATGCTACCTGCTGCTACCTCGACTGTAGAACCATCAGCGGCGAAGTCGGCATAGTCGAAGGACAACGCATCACCAGCGCCCAAATCTACTGCTGAGCCGCCGATATCTTCCATCGTGCTGCTGCTGAGATCAATCGAACCATCTGCGTTGAATTCCAGTTTGCCAGAGGCAATCACACCACTTGTGTGGGCAGCGCCTAGAATGCTTGGATCATCAAAATACAGCTCATAGCGCCAGGTGTTTGGGCCTTCGTCAGATTTTGCTGCAGCAATTTTCACTGTGTGCTGGCGTCCAAGTGAATCGTACACTTGCACGTTTGTTTCCAACTCGGCAGGAATTGTGCCATCGGCCAATTCACCAACTGTATAACCAGTGAAGCTTTGGTCCGTAGCGTTGGCGTACAGGTTTGCACGCAGCGCCACATTCTGCGTGGCAGAGCCAAGGCTGTTCAGTTCGTTGATGTTGATCGGGCGCAGTTCGCTCAGGTCATTCTGGTTGTTGGTGATCGAACCATCAGATTCCACGGGCCAACCCATCAAATACAGGCCTGCTGTATTTTTCAGGAAGCCCCGGTCATCCTGGGTAAAGGAACCTGCCCGTGTATACAAGATTTCGCCGCCAGTATCTTCTGCGCCATTGCCATCCCGCACAACAAAGAAGCCGTTGCCGTCAACGGATAGGTCAGTTGCTGAAGAGGAAGGCTGCAAAAGGCCTTGCTTCGAAACCAATGTTTCGGCAAAGGCGCGAACCCCGCCAGGTGAATATGACGAAAGCGCTGCGGTTTCGGTTACCAAAGTCGAGAAACGAGAACGCGTTTCCTTGTAACCGATCGTGTTTACGTTCGTGATGTTATCCGCGATAACGCCCACACCTTCAGTAAAGGCCTGAAGGCCTGAAACGCCTGCTGCCAGAGCAGTGAATGCCATTTTACTTCTCCTACACTCTTTTGCGTTTGCACATGCTTTGGGCTTTCTGCTTCCTAACCTGGGTATTCGTCCCAGGTTGTTCGTCTCAATTAGTTACGGTGAACCAACTGAAGAATTTCTGATTGAGTTACTACGTTTGGCCCAACCCTGAAGACGGGATCCAGTCCGCTGGTGTCCACAGAATGGATGGTTTCCTGAACCGCGATTGGCGGTGAGAAGGACTCCTGCTCTTCATCCGTGGCTTTAATTCTCAGTGTATAGTTGCCTTCAGGGGCGGCGTTGCCGTTGTTGTCCAGCCCATCCCACTTAAAGGTATGAAGGCCAATCGAGTCTTTACCGTCTTGAGAATAGACCACATGGCCTTCCTCGTTGAGGACTTCAAGCGTGATGTCATCTGCAACTTTGGGGTTCTGGTATTCCCATGTAATGCCGCTGGTGCCGTCATGGTCTCCAGTGTCAGCAAGGATAAGAGCATCGCTTCCCAGGAAATTGGTCACATTCGTGATGTTGTTGATCGCCATCAAAGCGCCCAATGTCTCAAGATTCTGGTTGGAGCGAATTTGCTGTTCCACGCTTGAGAATTGAACCAATTGGTTCGTAAACTCAGTGCTGTCCATCGGTGATGTCGGGTCCTGATTCTGCAGTTGAGTTGTAAGCAGTGTCAGAAAATCATCAAAATCATTTGCCAGCTTCGCAGCAGATTGCTGTCCCGCGGTTTGCGAGGAGCTGCTTGATTGCGCTGTTGTTATCCCTACAAGGTCTACCATTGTCCGTCTCTATCTTTCTCTGCGCTCAAAAAGCCTTAAACTCGGATGTCCAGGCCAGTATCAACGCTGACGTTGGATAAAATGTCTTCCAAAGGAACTATTTCTTCTTCGGTCTCACTAGGCATGAAGTTGCCGGGCGCATTGCCTGTACCGTTTCTTGCCGCAAGTTCGTCACGCATTTTTTCCTGTTGCATGGCTTCGGCAAAAGCACGGCCTGCGCTTTCTTGATCATTTGTATCCAAGCTGAACTGGATGCCGCCGTCGCTTTTGTGGCCACTGGCCTCAAAAGTTTTTTCAAGGCTGCGAACGTCTCTTTGAAGCAGGTCAAGTGTTTCGGGTCGCTCCGCCATTACTTTGGCTTGGACGTGGCCATCCTTCAAGAAGCTGAGCTCAACACGTACACTTCCCAACTCTTTTGGGTTCAGGCGAACGGTGAATTCTTGCTGGCCATTTTTCATAGCTTTGGAAACGCTAACATTCAGTTGCTGGCCAACCTGATGGGCCAGTTCTGGAGTTGTCTTGCCACCGAGCAAGCTCATTCCGGAAAGGAAAGAACTTTCACCTCTCATTGAGCTTAGTCCTGACGCGACGGAATGAATGGCAGCTGTGTCAGAATGGCCTGCAAGCCGTTCGGGTGTCAGGGGAGCTTGTGTCTCGCGGCTTGGTGCAGCTTGCACGGTTCCGCGAGATGATTGTTTGTCAGCAGATTGTGAGGGAATATTTTCCTTCGCCGGCAGGGTGTCCTGCTCACCTCTGTTCACTGTATCTGAAGTCGCAGCATCATGCGGTTTGGCGGCTGAGGCGTCAATTTTTTGAGGGCCTGACTTGCTGTTTGAACTCGTTGGCTGCCCTGCTTTCTTGCTTGCTGCGGCTTGCTGCATAGTGGCTGCTGCATGGCCTTCTTGCCCATCTTGGCTAGGATCTGAAGCTGCCTGGGCTTCTTGCTCTGCAGCAAGACCTTCTGCGGCTTTTGCCGCATTAGCAGCTTCAAGCTCTGACGCAAGGGATACGGGCGCATCTGAAGTTGGCTGCTCAGTTGCTTTCACCTCTGGACCCACTGGATTGCTCGCAGAGCCTACAATGTCTGCGGTTTCATCAGTGACTGGGGCAGTGCTCGTGTCGGTCCCATCTGCGGTGTTCAGTGCACCAGCACCTGTGTTGCCAACTGTTTCTACAAGCACTGCTGTTTCTGGTATAGTCTCGGCGGTCGATTGTTGTGGTGCAGCGCTCAATAGGCCATCAACGCCCTTTGTGGGGATGATGTGGCTATTTGAAGACAGGCCTGCCTGGGCAGTTGCTGCCAATTCTTCGCCAGTTGGGAGCGCCGGGAGCTGCTCAAGTTTGAAGCCAAGCTCCTCCAACGCTTTCTGGGAGAGGACCGGTACAGCCTCGCCATGAGCAGAAGTTGACGCAGCCTGCAATTCATTCAGGCTAGCGAGAAGACTAAGTCCTCTGTCATTGAGTTGGCCATTTCCTGCCGCGATATTGAGAGCATCTGGTGCGCTCTCATATTTGCCTGAAATTGCTGCTGCAAGGTTGAATTCGGCTGGAAGGTCCCCTGCCTCAGTAGGTAGGGTAATACCCAGGCTGGCAAGTAACTCATAGGGCTCTTTAGTGGAGTCAACTGATTGGCCATCAACTGATGTGTTGAGCGCAGTGACATCAGATGCAGACTGCAGGCCCTGCAATGCCTCAAGGAATTGCGCAGAGGACTCGCTGGATGCTGAAGGAGACAAGCCGAGAAGTCCTGCCATGGCAGGCGACGGGGCTGCTCCAAAACTCTGCATTAACTGATCAATTGCGTTCATTAGTCTCTACCAAATTTGCCTTCATACGGTTCAGGCGGATTTCGTTCGCCTTCAAATAAGCAAGGCTTGGGCCAGTTTTCTTTGAATTATGAAAATGCATTTTATTATAATTGGTTATGCGCTTTTGTCGGTTTGGCATAGGGGCGATGTGGGCTCTTCTTGCCGGGTGTGATAGGGTCGCTTTATTCCTCTTGGGCGGAATCACTTGCCTCTGGTGGTATGAATGCCTATATCCACAGCCAGAAGGCAAAAGCTGACGAAAGTTGTAGGAAATGTCGAAAGCCGAAGTGAACAGTTTGGGGTTTGCCCGCCCGCCTGCGGAAACGCGGGTGGTGGTGGCCATGTCTGGCGGTGTGGACAGCTCGGTAACGGCCGCCATGCTGAAAGAGCAGGGCTATGACGTGATCGGCATTACGCTTCAGCTTTATGACCACGGTGTTGCCGTGCAGAAAAAAGGAAGCTGCTGCGCCGGGCAGGATATCCATGATGCGCGCCGCGTTTCAGAGGCGCTCGGCATCCCACACTATGTGCTCGATTATGAAAGTCGGTTCAAAAATCAGGTCATGGAAGAATTTGCCGACAGTTATATCAAGGGTGAAACGCCAATCCCTTGCGTGCGCTGTAACCAAACAGTGAAGTTCAAGGATTTGCTTGATACTGCGCGGGACCTGGGGGCCGACTGTATGGCCACCGGGCATTATGTGCAGCGGCATGTGGGTGATGACGGCAAGGCTAGGCTGGTGCGCGGCATCGATAGCGGCAAGGACCAGAGCTATTTTCTGTTTGCCACCACGCAGGAGCAAATGGAATTTTTGCGCTTCCCTCTTGGTCATATGGACAAGGATGAAACCCGCAGGGAGGCGGAGCGTTTTGGCCTTAGTGTCGCTGACAAACCGGACAGCCAGGACATCTGTTTTGTGCCTGAAGGACGCTATGTTGACGTGATCGAGCGCCTGCGCCCGGGCGCGTTGGAGCCGGGTGATATTGTCGATATGGACGGCAATGTGCTGGGCCAGCACGAGGGGATCGTGAAATACACCATCGGGCAGCGGCGCGGGCTTGGCGTTGGGGGCTTTGAGGAGCCCATCTATGTGGTCAAGCTGAATGCCGCGAAAAAGCAGGTGATCGTGGGCCCGAAGGAGGCACTGCTGACCACCGAAATCGGCGTGAAGGACATGAACTGGATCGGCGAAGACGTGCCCGCTGAGGGCCTGCCTGTAATCGCCAAAATCCGGTCTACGCGGCCCGGCGTTCCGGCGCGGATTTTCCTTGAAGGCGGCCGCGCGCGGGTGCTGTTGGACGAGCCAGAGGCTGGCGTGTCGCCGGGGCAGGCGGCTGTCTTTTATGAAGGCGACCGAGTGCTGGGTGGCGGCTGGATCGACAGCGCCACAAGCGCAGACCCCCGTCTCGCTGCCGCATAAAGCCCGCCTGAAAAACGGCTGAAATCCCAATGAAAAAGCCCCCGGCCAGCGATGGCTGAGGGCTTTTAACTTTTTGGAATTAAAAGACTATTCCGCCGCTTGGTAAACGCCTTCAGGGTGGTGGAAACGCTTCATGATCTTGTCGCGCTTCTTGGGGTGGATATAGGCCTTTGTCATGTCATAGCCATGCTGTTCGGCGACACGCTTGTCCATGATGGCGAACCAGATCGGCGGGTTCCACGCGGCCATGAACATGGTGAAATAGCCAGCAGGAAGCTGCGGCGCGCTATCGAAATGCCGCAGGCACTGATAGGGGCGTTCCGCATGCGCATGGTGGTCAGAATGGCGCTGCAGGTGATAAAGCATCACGTTCGAGACGATATGATTGGCGTTCCAGCTGTGGTGCGGTTGCACGCGCTCGTACCGGCCGTCCGGGCGTTTGGGGCGAATGAGGCCGTAATGTTCGATATAGTTGGCGGAAGACAGCATCAGGTTCGACAGCAGCGCGCCCGCAATCAGGTACGGCAGCACAATCGGGCCAAGCCAAAGAACAAAGGCCGCATACATGCCAAGCGTGATTAGCGTGTTGGTGAACACCTCGTTTTCAAAGGAGAAAGCCGACTTGCCCTTGCGGCCAAGGCGCGTTTTCTCGATCCGCCACGCGCGCTTAAATCCGCCAGGAAGTTCATGTAAAACAAAGGCATAGAAGCTTTCGCCCATCATGGCGGTGGCGCTGTCCTCGGGGGTTGCAACCTGCACATGGTGGCCGAGGTTATGTTCAATCCGGAAGTGGCCCATCCCGCACAAACACAGGAGGAAACGCGCCACATTGATGGAGGTTTTATCCCGCCGGTGGCCCACTTCATGGGCGGTATTCAAGGCCCCTGCGCCCATCAAACCGTTGGCGATGGTAACCGCGATATAAGCAGTGATCGTTAGATCCATGTTCGCCACATACCAGGCGCCCACAACCCAAACCAGATAGGCAGCGGGCAGCGCCGCGAAGGCCGACCAGCGGTAAAACGGATCGTCCCTCAGCCGGGGGATAGCCTCGCGCGGCGGGTTGGAACGATCTTCCCCGAAGCCGATTTCAATAATCGGAATAAGCACATAGAAGAAAATGGGTGACAGCCACAGCCATGCCTCAAGCCGGGTTTCCGCATACAGATACCAGCCAATCAGCGGGATGGCGGTCAACAGCACAGGCAACGGCCACAGATAGCGTTTCGTATCGCGCCACGCGCTTGCGTCGGTGGTGGCGTTCAAGGCGGAATCAGGCATTGTTTTCTCTCCCCAGGGGTCTTCCTTGGGGGGACTCTCTCATCTATTGATAAATCTGTCAATAAGAAACCCAGCCTAAGGCAGGCGGGTGAAAATGGCACACTTGTGGCACACCCATCGTGCCATTTTGCGGGCGGAAAACGGGCGTTTCATGTGGCACGACCACCCGCCCCGTGTGCCATCTGTGCGCCGGGCCGCTTGTGCCCGCCGATGCCCCCGCGCAATTTTTGCCGCTTGATCCCGCCCCCGAATGGCGGCTATTCAGAAAGAAAGGGGACAGGGCACATATGAGTGACAGGCAGAGACGCACCCGGCTGAGCCCGGAAGAACGCAAACGCCAGCTTCTGGACGCGGCAGTGGAACTGTTCGCCGAACGCGGCATCGGCGAGGCCAAGCACGCCGACATCGCCAAGCGCACCGGCGTTTCGGTGGCCACCACCTTTGTCTATTTCCCCACGCGCGAAGCGCTGATCGATGCGGTGCTGGATGACGTGGCGGAAAAGAACCTCGCAATTTTTACGGAAGTTGACCCCGCAGGCCTAAGCCCCGCAGGGCTTCTGAAGGGGCTGGCGGAACATGCCACCAGCCGCCTGGATGAAGACCGGGCCTACGCGCAGGTTTGGCTGAACTGGAGCACGAACTTCGCGCCCCACATCCGTGAAAAATTCCTTGAGTGCCAGAATATTGTGCTGGACAAGCTGACCGCCATTCTGGATGCCGCCACGCCGGGCAGGCAAAAGGGCAAGGGCGCCCGCGACGACGCCCGCATTCTGCTGGCCGCAAGCCAGATGCTGACCGTGATGAAGCTGGACGGCATTTCAAAAGAACGCCGCGACCGCTTCACCGAACACACCATCGACGTGGTACTGGCCTACACGGGTGAGAAGTAGGGACGCGTTGGCGGCTTTCGGCCCAAAGCGGACGTTCCTGTAGCTGGAGAATTTTCTAGCGCGCAAGTCTCTTGCCTAGCCTGAAGCGGACGAGGTTTAGCGCGCCATCACTCAGGACAGCTCGCGGCAGGATATGAATTATTCCTTTATAGCTTCCTGAAGACGACCAAAAGCCTCCTTGAGTTGGCTATGGTCGTTTACCCAGACAACATTATAAAAAATGATAGCAATGACTGCAGCAACAATCGAATAAGTTCTTAACTTCACCTTTATCTTTCGCTTCTTTAACCCCGCTTTGGCTTGAGAAAAGCTATCTTGTTGTGCGCTTTTAAGGGGGCTGTTTTGTGGACTATATTTTTCTCTCCAGGCATTTACTTCTTGGCAGAGTTCTTCAGCTTTTTCATCCGATAGGCCCGCCGACAATCCTCGAAGGACAATTTTGATTTCAGCGTTTTCATGATCGGCAGGAATGTAGTTGTCTCCGCGCCTGGGCATTTTCTCAGTTTTTCTTGAATGCGCACATAAATAGCCGAAATAGACATACCTGCTATCGAGTGTATGCGGCCTGAATGGGCCTGCGCTTTCCCAAGAATGGAACTTTTTGCCAAAGACGTTGCTAACTTCGATTCCCTTTGAGGACAGCTTTAATTGAGGAAGTTTTTTAAAGTATGCCCACACGGTTAGGCAAACGACCGCTACCATGAAAATAGCGAGAAAACTGTGGAAGTTGAGGCGACCAAATTCTTCATTCCTCACCATTAAAATAGCTAAAGGTATGGATACAGCTCCACATGCCAGCAGCCAATACTTGAGCGCTTTGGTGGATGGTCCGTAGACTTTTATTTCATCAATGTCTTTATGTTGCACAGACATACTCATATTTCGGCTTAGACGTAGCTAGTTGCAATATGTTCAGAACATACAACCAACTCAAAAGAGAAAGATAGGGTTATCCGTTTAAGGTCATATCCCGACTATTTTTCTCAGGCAAATCTCGCTTCTCCTATGTCCGCTTCTGGCCGAGAGCGGACTTTTAACCTGTAGTCCTGAATAGCCCGCCTATCGCCACAAGCGGGCTTTTTGTGAAGCGCCACAAGGCCCTGTGGCACAGTATCTCACCTCCACCTCAGGTGGGTTTTGGTGCCTAGGAAAGCCCTTTTCTCAAAAGGACGCAGCTTTTCATGGTGCTACGCCCGAACTCGGTCTACAATGGGCAGGCAAAATTGAGCTTGTCTCAACCTACACTTGGCAGTATCCCTGCGGTCTTCTTAACGCGATTGGCTGGTTAAGGCGGTTAGCTGGCAGTTTTGCGGTTAAAACCCGTTTCCGAAAGAATACAATGACAGATTTTGATGGTG
>JABXIV010000209.1 GCA_013372925.1 Alphaproteobacteria bacterium | reverse complement strand
GACGAGCATGCTGCCGTTGTGGAAGCCGCTGTTGTAGGATTCCCGCACGACATCAAGGGTCAGGGTATCTATGCGTATGTTACATCGCCTGATGGTGTGGAGCAGACAGAAGAGTTGCGCAAGGAACTTGTTCAGTGGGTGCGGCAAGAGATTGGCCCGATTGCGACACCGGATTATATCCAGTTTGCACCGTCACTGCCCAAAACACGGTCAGGCAAGATCATGCGCCGAATTCTGCGGAAGATTGCTGAAAATGACTTCAGCAACCTTGGTGACACATCAACGCTTGCTGATCCTTCGGTGGTTGATGACCTAATTGAAAATCGGTGCAACAGATAAGGTTTTGCAAAGGGGCTTAGGCCCCTTTTCTGTTTCTTCGCGGAAATGTGACCGAAGAAAACTTTAAACTCCAGGCTTTCCTTCTATTGTCAAAGATACATACGAGGGAGGATATCAGGGACATGTACACGCTATATACCGCTGCAACGCCGAATGGTTACAAGGCTTCGATTGCGCTTGAGGAAATGGACCTTCCTTATGACATGAAAGCAATCGACCTTTCTTCGGGGGACCAGAAAAGCGAATGGTTCACAGCAATCAACCCCAATGGCCGTATACCGGCCTTGGTGGATCACGAATCTGGCGATTTCTGTGTTTTCGAATCCGGTGCGATCTTGCTGTATCTGGCCGAGAAGACGGGCAGGCTTCTGCCTATGGAGCCAAAAGCGAAGTCAACGGCCGTCCAGTGGCTGATGTTTCAAATGGGTGGTGTCGGCCCCATGCAGGGTCAGGCAAACGTGTTCTTTCGCTATTTTCCGGAAAAAATTCCCGCAGTGATAGAGCGTTACCAGAATGAAACCCGCCGCCTTTATGAAGTGCTTGATAAGCGTCTGGCTGAGGTGCCCTATCTGGCAGGGGAAGAATACACAATTGCTGACATCGCGAACTTCCCTTGGGTAATGGCGCACTCTTGGGCTGGGGTGTCGCTGGAGGGGCTGGCAAACCTTCAGCGCTGGAAGGATGCGATTTTTGAAAGGCCTGCTGTTCAGAAGGGCCTTAGCAAACCGCCGCGACCAGACCTGAACAAGGATGAAAACAGCCAGAAGTTCGTTCAAGCAGCGCAGAAGATGCTCCAACGATAGTGGCCTTCGTTCACTGGAGAGTTTTGGCAAGCCGGGCGATTGCATCCATGGCTTTGTCCCAATTTTCTTCCTGTGTATGGCCTGATTTTTTTCGCGGGGTCAGGTCGTGGTTGCCGTCTGGCGCAACATGAATCTCGAAGTTGGCAGGAAAGGACATCGTGTCTATTAATGCGGTGCCGCCGAATGGGTCTCGCTCGCCTTGAACAATAAGCGTAGGCACTTTGATGTCTGGGAAATGATCCGTTCGCACTTTCTCGGGTTTGCCCGGTGCATGAAACGGATATCCAAGGCACACAAGGCCATCAATTGGTGTTTCGGATGACGCTGCAAGCATGCTTGCAATACGTCCCCCCATGGATTTTCCGCCAATGATAAGGGGTTGGTCGTTCCTGGTGGCCTCCTTGATCACAGCTTCATAGGCCTCTAGCAGCTTAGGCGCCCTATCTGGGGGCCGTTTTTTCCCGTCTTCTGTTGTTTTCTGCATGTAGGGAAAATTGAACCGGATCACTTTCATGCCGCGGTTTGCCAGACCAGTGGCAAAGCTCTCCATGAATGGGTGTTCCATGCCCGCGCCGGCGCCGTGCGCCAGAATAATGGTGGCTAGATCCGCTTTTCCGTTTTGCAGCAATTTCATGAGGAGCGTCCTTTTTGAAAACAGTACCCCTTGTATCAGCCAACGATTGATAATCAATGGCTGCGGTCTTGCTGGTCTAATTGGCGAAATAAGCTATGTTTAGAAAAAGCTGGGGTGGTGGAGGATTGAATGGCTCACTTATATTTATTGCGGCACGCAAAATCTGACTGGGGGACCGGCCTGGAAGATCATGACCGTCCCTTGAATGGCCGCGGCCGTGCCGCTGCGTCCCTTATGGGGCAATATCTGACCAGCACAAGAACTGTACCCGGCCTTGTGTTGTGTTCAACGGCCGTTCGAACGAAACAGACACTTGCATTGGTCTTGGAGGCTGCAGGGATCAACCCGGAAGTGAGGTTTATTCCAGCTCTTTACGGGGCTGATGTTGCGACAATACTTGCTGTGGTTGGGCAAGAAGCAAGTGGTCATGCCACCATCTTGATAGTGGGGCATAATCCAGGGTTTCATGAAGCAGCTCTAGTATTGGGTGGCGCAGGTGACGCTCAGACGCTCCGTGAAATACAGTGGAAATATCCCACCTGTACATTTTGCGATATCCGCTTCGAAACTGAAGACCTATCAGCCATTGAACCCGGCACGGGCACCGTTGAACGCTTTGTACGCCCAAAGGATCTGGCCTAGCTGTAACGAATGCTTGTTTCGAACCACAGTTTGATACATGTTATTTAGTAACCATAAATAAGCGAAAGTTTCGCTTGGCAGGGTAGCTGGCTACTTCCCTGAATAAATACAGAGTGCTATGACATGCAGGGGTAAAGACTGGGAGTGACCGCGTGTGCCGATGAAATTACGTTTCATCATGTTGCTGTTGATACCGATGCTGGTTGCCTGTGATCCAATTTCGCAGGTGCCTTCGTCCCCTCCTGCTGTTGTGGGCACGCGCGCAGTGATCCAACGTCACCGGCAGGAAATTTACGCTGAAATTACTGCAGTTACAGGCAAACTCGTTACAACGGAAATGTACCTGCAAGGCGAGTCGATTGCCGAATTCAGCGCCTATCGGGGGCTATATCCCGTTAGCGGCCGCGAGCCCCATTATCAGTATGAGGCTGATTTTGATGAGGCTGTTCTAGAGCAGCTTTTTCCACTAAAGACAGGAAATGAAGTCAGCTTTTCGGGAAATCTGAAGCGCCTTGATCGTGGCACGTCTTATGACTTCTGGTCACATGTTGCTGTTGTTGGTGAAAAAACACTCAGCCTTTCTTCGGGCCCGAGGAAGGTCTTCGTTGTCGACATCATAACGGAAACTAGCAGTGGCGACCGGTCAAAGCGTCGGACACAAACGGTTTATTTTGATCCTGAATATTCCATGGTGCTTAAGTCTGTTCAGCATGAAGACGGCTACAAAAATTACTGGTTTGTAGTTTCAGTCGAATTGCCTGGCGAGGAAACCAATCGCACAGCCCCACCACGGCCACGTTCAGGTACGGTCATCATCTGATTCTAAGCAGTGAATATACCGCCGTCTCTAATTTCAACAAGGATAGCCCTCAGGTATTGTCCCTTGCAAGGGCCAGCTACGCAGTGGCCGTTTTCAGGAGCGAAAAGCGCCCCATGGGTACGGCAGATCAACCGTTTGCCCGTACCATCCAAAAAGCGGTCATTGAAAAGGTTCAGCGGTGTCCCGGCATGGGGGCACCGGTTTTCATAGACATAAACCTGATGTCCAATTTTCTGGACAAGCAGTTGCAGCCGCATTTTGCCATCTGAAAAGACGATGTCCTTACCGCCATGGTCAGGGAGGTCATCTAATCGAACGACCAATGTTCCTGCTGGCGGACCTCCGGGGAAATCGCTTGCTGATGCTCGTGCAGGCTTTCTCACGCAGCAAGACCCGCCTTTGTGCTGATGACCTTCCATGCATCTTCATCGATTGGCATAACAGATAGGCGTGGTTGTCGAACCAGAGCCAGATGCGCAAGCGCAGGAGTGGCTTTAATATCTTTTAGGGTCATTGGGGTTTTGGCCTCCTGAATTGCTTTCAGGTCAACCAGACAGAACTTGCCACTTGTGTCTTCAGGGTCGGGGTAAGCATCCCTGACAACCTCGCACACCCCAACTATTTCGCGGGCTTTACCGGAATGGTAGAAGAGCACAAGATCGCCGATGGCCATTGCCCGCATATTTTTCTGGGCCTGATGATTGCGAACGCCATTCCACGGTTCGCTTTCCACGCTGCATTGATCTTGCCAGGACCATTCTTCGGGTTCAGATTTTACCAACCAATAGTGCACAGGCTTAGCCTTCGGCTGGCACCCAGTCGCCCGTCACAGCTTTCCAGGGTTTGATCTCCACCTTTTCAAATAGGCCAGCAGATGCATAGGGATCATTTTCCGCAAATAATCGCACTGCGCCTGCGCTGGCGGCATCAATTACGATCATGCTACCTACAGGTTTAGGGTCATCGCCGGGTGAAAGGATCGGGCCTGCAAGCTTGATGCGGGTGCCAGCGCCTTTCAGATATTCCAGATGAGCCGGTCGATTGTTCATGCGGATATCCAAGCTGTTGGCTTTGTCGTGAGCGAGTATCATGAACAGCATGGTCGTCTCCTATTTGCTTTCAGATGTGAAAGGCCGCGCCAACAGTGCTTCTGTTACAATGCGCACGTCCTGGCCTTCCTTGAGAATTTGGTGAACGGCTTTAGTGATCGGTAGGTCGAGCTGTTTCTCTTCGGCGATCTTGTAGACGATCTCCACGGTATGAGCCCCTTCGGCGACAGATTTCCTTTCCGCCATGATGTCAGCAAATGTTCGGCCTTCGCCGATTGCTTTTCCGAGAGACATATTGCGGGACTGTGTGCTTGAACATGTAAGGATCAGGTCGCCTAGCCCAGAAAGCCCCATCAATGTTTCGCGTTCCGCGCCATAAAGCTCGCCAAACCGCATTATTTCGGCCAGACCCCGCGTGATTACTGCAGCACGGGCATTCTCACCGATATTCAATCCAGCCACGATTCCTGTCGCGATGGCGAGGACATTCTTGATGGCCCCACCAATCTGGGCACCGACCACATCGTGGTTATAGTATGGACGAAATGTGGGTTGGCCCAGCATTTCAATTAACTTGGCACCCACAGCTTCATCTGATGTGGCGAGCGTGAGCGCGCAGGGCATGTTGTTGGCAACCTCAATTGCGAATGTGGGGCCAGACAGAACTGCAACTGGATTGCTTGGACATTCTTCTGCCACCACTTCACTCAACAGCTTGCCGCTTGAAACTTCGATGCCCTTGGAACAGATAACCAGCGGGATGCCAGTTTTAATATGGGTGCTCAAGTCCCGCACCATAGTGCGCAAATGCTGTGCCGGGGAGACCAACAAAATCGCATCGGATTGGCCGAGGTCAGCCAGATCATTGGTCGCTTTCAGCCCTGGGTCGAGGTTGGCACCGGGCAAGAAAACCGTGTTTTCATGTTTGGTGTTGATGGCTTCCACGACTTCTGTCTCGCGGGCCCAAAGCGTTGTTTCGCAGTCACCGCGTGCTGCAACTGCTGCGAGGGCTGTGCCCCATGCTCCGCCACCGAGTACGCCGATTTTGTGCAACTTTCTCTCCCCAAAACACATTGCCTCATATCATGAAAAAGGCTTCCCATTAGATTGCCCGTCCAGGGGCTGGGAGGCAAGCTTGTTATGCTTTTGTGCCTTTTTTTCCTTTGCCCACCATGGGCTTGGCGGTTTCATCAAGTGGCCACCGGGGACGTGGTGCTTCATCCATGTCGTTGATGTCAGCGTTGGCCACAAATCGCTCCAATCCTGCCCAGGCGATCATAGCGCCATTGTCGGTGCAGAGCGTCAGAGGGGGGGCAGAGAAATACATATTGCTGTCTTCCGCAAGCGTCTCAATACGGCCCCGCAGATAGGCGTTGGCGGCAACGCCGCCAGCCACAACAAGCGGGAATTTTCCTGCGCCGTGGGTTTCGCGGAACATCGTGATAGCATTTTCAAGCCTGTCGATCAGGCAATCGCCGAGCGTTTCCTGGAAGGCGGCGCAAATGTCGTTGCGGTCTTCGATGGTGACGACATCGTGGTGCGCCACGCAATCTTCGGCCAGACGGCGTACGGCTGTCTTGAGGCCAGAGAAGGAAAAATTACAGCCCGGCTTGCCCACAAGGGGGCGTGGCAGCCTGAAGCGCGCAGCCCTTCCGTCCTTCGCAGCGGCCTCCACAGCGGGCCCACCTGGATAGCCCAAACCCAGTAATTTCGCTGTTTTATCAAAGGCTTCGCCGGCGGCGTCATCGATGGTTGTGCCAAGCCGTGTGAAGCGGTCCACGCCGGACACTTCCAAAATCTGGCAGTGCCCGCCGGAGACCAGCAACAGGAGATAGGGGAAGATGATATCTTCAACGAGACGCACCGTCAGCGCATGCCCCGCCAGATGGTTGACCGCCACAAACGGCTTGCCCGTGGCCGCCGCGATGGCCTTGGCTGTCATCACCCCAACCATCAAACCACCGACCAGGCCGGGGCCTGTAGTGGCCGCGATCGCATCCATGTCTTCAAAGCCCATGGACGCGTCTTTCATGAGCGATTTCAATAGCTTGTCAAGGTGCGAGATATGCTGGCGCGCGGCGATTTCAGGCACCACGCCACCGAATTCTGCATGGTCATCCACTTGGGACAGCACGCGGTGAGCAAGGATCTGCCGGTCAGCGCTGACGATCGCCGCCGCCGTTTCGTCGCAGCTTGTCTCGATCCCTAGAACATAGGGACGCCTGGGCGCGCCACTTGCCTGCCCAGCTGCCTTACCCATCGTTTTTGCGTGGTTGTCCACCATCAAAATCCTGTCTCGTACCCTTGGGGCCTGACCACCAAATGGCACACATGTGGCACACCCATCGTGTCATTGGCGTGCCATTTTGTCTCGCCTGGGGGCATCTTGCCCCATTTGGGCTTGGGCCCGGTAGCATAAAGTTCTATAAGCCACAGGAGAAGGGAACGCGCCTCCGTCCGGGCGCGCCCGAAATAGCACCAGAAGAGGCATCCGTGCAAGAAGCGACCAGCAATAAAAAGACCCTCAGGATCGG